>JAEWJS010000095.1 GCA_023386495.1 Bacillota bacterium
CGAGTACGCTGTGGATCGCAATGGAGCTGGCTGTCTTCTATTTGCTGGTGCGCGGCTTAGAGGCATACGAACGCTCTGATCTATCCTATGCGCCGCTGCTCGTCTTTATATCTACCTTATTGGTCAAGCTGTTCGGCGTCATTATCGGCGATTCGCTCGGGTGGTACCAATTCATGATGGCGATGGTGGAAGCGGGGCTGGCCTTCGTACTGACGCTCGTCTTCATCCAGGCGGTGCCGGTGCTGACGATGACGAAGAAGACGACGTCGCTGAAGAGCGAGGAGATTATCTGCCTCATGATCCTGCTGGCCTCGGTCATGACCGGCGCCGTCGGCTGGGTATTGTACGGCTTATCGGCGGAGCATGTCATGTCGCGCTATCTCCTGCTGCTCTTCGCGCTTGTCGGCGGCGCGCCGCTCGGCGCTTCGGTCGGCGTCATCGCGGGCCTGATCCTGAGCCTGGCGGACTTCAGCGCGATCGTGCAGATGAGCCTGCTGGCCTTCTCCGGCCTGCTCGCCGGCCTGCTGCGGGAAGGGGGCAAGCCGGCGGTCGCCTTCGGCATGCTGCTCGGCACGTCGATCCTCTCGATCTACGTGGGCGGACAAGCCGATGTCATGGCGTCGACCTGGGAGTCGGTGCTGGCCGCCGCGCTGTTCATGCTGACGCCGCGCAGCCTGCTCCGCACGATTGCCCGTTATGTGCCGGGGACGAGCGAGCATACGAAGACGCAGCATGAATATGCCCGGCGCGTGCGGGACGTGACCGCGCAGCGCGTAACGCAATTCTCGGAGGTGTTCCGCCAGCTGTCCAAGAGCTTCGGGCAGACGCTCGAGACGGATGCCTGGCAGCGGCGCGAGGACGATAAGACGCATTTCATGAATGCGGTTGCGGAGCGCTCCTGCGCGACCTGCTATCGCAAGGACATGTGCTGGGATTCGAAGTTCTATCAGACCTATAAGGTCATGACCGATATGATGGTGTCCGTCGAGGAGAACCGGCGCGGCACGACCAAGGAGCTGCCGAAGGAGTGGACGAGCCACTGCGTGCGGCCGCATCAGGTGCTGTCCGTCATGCGGCAGCAATACGACTTGTTCGAGCATGACCAGCACTGGCGCAAGCAGATCCAGGAGTCGCGCCTGCTCGTGGCCGACCAATTGTTCGGCGTATCGCAGATCATGGAGGATCTGGCGAAGGAGATTCAGCGCGAGGGACAGGAGCTGCACTTGCAGGAAGAGCAGATCCGCGAGGCGCTCGAGGGGCTCGGCTTATCGATCCAGAGCGTCGATATCATCAATCTGGAGGAGGGCAATGTCGAGATCGAGATCGCGCATACGTTCGGCAAGGGCTACGACGAGTGTCGGAAAATCATTGCGCCGCTCCTCAGCGATATTCTGGGCGAGCATATCGCGGTGAAGACCGAGCGGTTCCCGGAGAAGAACGGCGAGGCGGCTTCGGTCGTATTCGGCTCAGCCAAGGAGTACGAGGTGGAGACGGGCATCGCCGGCGCGGCCAAAGGCGGCGACCTGCTGTCCGGCGACAGTTTCAGCACGGTCGAGCTCGGCAACGGGAAGTTCGCGGTTGCCGTCAGCGACGGCATGGGCAACGGCGAACGGGCGCGCATGGAGAGCAGCGCGGCGTTGAATATTCTGCAGCAGCTGCTGCAGTCCGGCATGGACGAGAAGCTGGCGATCAAGTCGGTGAACTCGGTGCTGCTGCTTCGCTCGCAGGACGAGGTGTTCGCGACGGTGGACGTGGCGCTGATCGACATGTACACGGCGAAGACGACCTTCCTGAAAATCGGTTCGACGCCGAGCTTCATTAAGCGGGGGGACGACGTATTCCAGATCTCGGGCAACAACCTGCCGATCGGCATCCTGCAGGAGATCGACGTCGATCTGATCCGCGAGCAGCTGTATCCTGGCGATACGCTGATCATGATGACGGACGGCATCTACGATGCGCCGGGCTACGCGGTGAACAAGGAGATGTGGATGAAGCGCGTCATCCAGGAGCTGAAGTCGGAGGATCCGCAGGAGATGGCGGACGAGCTGCTCGATACTGTCGTGCGCTACCATCAGGGCGAGATCCTGGACGACATGACGGTCGTCGTCGCGCAAGTGCGCAAGGCGCAGCCGGAATGGGCGACCTTCAAGTGGCCTGGTCTAACCAAATTCGAACGACCCCGCACAGTCAGCTAGGGGGCGCTTGTGATTGCGAAGTTGGGCTTCGTAGCGTATTCGACGTCGAATCTTGAACGCTGGCGCAATTTCCGGTGCTCACGTAGGTCTGCCTACGCTCCGCTCCTCAATTGCTACCATCGTTCAACCTTCTCGGCACTGACAAGCGCCCATTTTGAATTCGATCTAAAGATCGAAAGTTCAAAAGTTCGAAGGAAACCATACTTAACGAATTCGGGGGAGTGGCCGATGATATAGATAGCGATAGAGTGCGTCTAAACCTTGGCGGGAACGGGCATGCTGGTAGAGAGAACCGGTAGATTCGTTCCGGAAGGAGGCGCATGTGAATATGAAGCAGATTATGCTGATCACAGACGGCTGCTCGAATGTGGGGCTCAGCCCCGTCGTGGCGGCAGCCCATGCATACGCGGAAGGCATTACGGTGAATGTGGTAGGGGTGCTGGAGCGCGACGAGACGTTCACGTACGGTCAGGAAGAGATCGCGGAGATCGCGAAGGCCGGGGGCGGCATGAGCCGGCTCGTGAATACGAGGCAGCTGTCGCAGACGGTACAGATGATGACGCGCAAGACGGTCGTCACGACGATACAGCAAGCGGTCAACAAGGAGCTTAAGCAGGTGTTCGGCACGGAAAATGTGGAGTCGCTGCCGCCCGAGAAGCGGGGCGAGGTCGTACGCGTCATCGACGAGCTCGGAGAATCGACCGCACTGCAAGTGGCGCTCTTGATCGACGCGAGCGCGAGCATGAAGCCGAAGCTGGCGGCGGTCGAGGAGGCGATCCGGGACCTGGTGCTCAGCCTGCAGGCACGCACCGGCAAGAGCCAGATCGCGGTGTTCCATTTTCCCGATTCGGCTGCCGGAGAGGACTGCGTCTGCGACCTGACCTGGACGGATAACCTCGGCGGCATTCGGCGCATCATTCCGAAGCTGAACATGCGGGGCACGACGCCGACGGGACCGGCGATTATGCAGGTCATTGATTTTTACGGCCGCGGCGTATATGGTAGAGACACTAGACAAGAAACGGATGGGATCATGGGTGACAACGTCGTTTGAGCTTAAGCTGACGCCCGGTACGGTTCTGACGGGCAAGTGGAAGCAAGGCCGATATCGCATCGAGCGTCTGCTCGGCGAAGGGGCCAACGGTAAAGTGTTCCTGGTGGAGCATCAGCGCGCCATGTATGCCCTTAAGGTCGGGCAGGATGCCGTCGATCTGCAGTCCGAGATCAATGTCTTGAAGAATATGGCGCTTCAGAAGCGCAAGTCGGAACCGTTCCTCGTGGCTGTCGATGATTTCACCCATAATGGCGGCAAGGACTATCCGTTCTATGTGATGCGTTATGTGCGGGGCAACCCGCTGCACGAATATTTGCATAAGGAAGGCGCGGACTGGTTCCCGCTCATCGGCTTCCATCTGCTGAAGAAGCTTGCCTCGCTGCATGAGGCCGGCTGGGTGTTCGGCGACCTGAAGCAGGAGAACGTGCTGGTCGGCGACTACGGCCGAGTCGAGCTGGTCGATTACGGCGGCGTGACCGCCAAGGGTAAGAGCGTCCGCCAGTTCACGGAAGTGTACGATCGCGGGTACTGGAACGCAGGCTCCCGATCGGCGGAAGGGACCTACGACCTGTTCTCGTTCGCGGTACTGTGCATTCACCTGTTCGAAGGCAAGCAGCTGCTCCATATGACGCAGACGCTGCTGCCGCAGAATCGGCAGGTCGAGGAGCTGCATAAGCTGGCAGAGGGCAATAGGGCGCTGAAGCCGTTCGCCGGCTGGCTGCTCAAGGCGATGCGCGGCGGATTCGGCGATGCGCGCGAAGGGGCCGCAGCCTGGCAGCGGCTGATGTACAGCTCGGGCGTGCGAATGAAGCGCAGCCGGACGACCCGCTGGATGACCGGGCTGTTCGCCGGCTCGATGGCGCTGCTGGCCGCGACAATCGTATGGATGGTGACGGAGGGCATGCTGACAATCGGGTTTCCGTGAGGGATGCCTGAAGCCGTCGGCATGCCCTTCTTGGCGTGCTTGGCCATGATGAGATCGTGATCGATACAGGGGAGGCGAGGGAGATGGAGGAGCTGGTCAGGCGCACGCGGCTTGCGGCCGAGCAGGCTGGATTATGGAAGCGGGGCGACCGCATCGTCGTTGCCGTATCCGGCGGCCCCGATTCGACGGCGCTGCTGCATGTGCTGCACGCGTTGTCGGACGAATGCGGCATACGGATCGTCGCGGCGCATGCCAATCACGGCTTCCGCCCGGAGGAGTCGGAACGCGAAGCGGCGCATGTCCGCGACTGGTGCGCGGCGCTCGGCATCCCCTGCGTCATCGCCGCGTTGGACATCCCCGCAGCCATTGCCGCAGCGGGAGGCAATGCGCAGTCGATCGCCCGGGAGAAGCGGTACGCTTTTCTACATGAGACGGCGGCCGCGCATGATGCTGCGAGCATTGCCCTCGCGCATCACGCCGATGATCAAGCGGAGACCGTGCTGATGCGTCTCCTGCGAGGGACGGGCTTGACGGGATTGTCCGGAATGGCGCTCAAGCGAACGGAAAAAAACGTGGAACTTATTCGTCCCTTCCTTCGTATGAAGAAATCAGACCTGATCCGGTATTGCGAAGCCGCGGGACTCGCTTATTGCGTGGATAGCAGCAACGCGAAGACGGTCTATGTCCGCAACAGCGTCCGTCATGACGTGCTGCCGATGCTGGAGCGCTACAATCCGAACATCGCGGAATCGCTCGTCCGGCTGGCCGAGATCAGCGCGGAGGAGAGCGATTATCTGGACCGCGAAGCGGAGGCTGCCTTTCGAGCCAAAGTGCGCGCGGGCAGGCAGGAATGCACGATGGAACGCCAGTCGCTGCTGGACCTGCATGTCGCTTTACAAAGAAGATTGATTAAACTAATATTAAACTATCTCGCATTGGAAAAGGTCTCCACTGCCTTCGAGCGCATCGAGGGCATGCGGAGAGCGGCATCGGACGATGCGCCATCGACCGCAGTCATTGAAGCAGGAACGGGCATCCGGTGCATACGAGAGTACGACACGCTGAGATGGACGAATGACGCGAATGGGCAACCGCCGGCTGCATATGAATACATAATCGGGCCGGAGGTCGGAAGCCTGCTTATTCCGGAGGCGTCGGCAAGGCTGGCGATCGCATGGATGGATCGTGCGGATACCCCGCGCTTGGCAGATCGCGAGGAAGCGGTGTTCGATGCCGAGGGCGTGGCATTCCCCCTGATCGTCCGCAACCGCAGACCCGGCGACAGGATGCGGGTCATCGGTTTAAACGGCACCAAAAAAGTGCAAGATATGTTCGTTGACGGCAAAGTCGCCCCGGCTTGGCGCGACCGGATTCCGCTCGTATGGGATGCGGAAGGCCGCTTGCTATGGATTCCTGGCGTCAGGCGGTCGTCGATCGCGCCCGTATCGCCGGAATCGACCCGCGTCATTCGGATGACGCTCGAGCTTAGCGGCGCCGAGTAAGAGTCAGCAATGCAGGAGTACAGGCACGGCCGCAGCGCACGCGCAGAGCGGTAATACACAGGTGGGGGTTCCAAGTTGCTTAACGACATTCAAGAGGTACTATTCGACGAAGAGCAGATTCAACATAAGGTGAAAGAGTTAGGCAAGAGGCTTAGCAGCGATTTTCAGGACCGGAACCCGCTCGTCATCTGCGTCTTGAAGGGCGCGTTTATTTTTATGGCGGACTTGGTTAAGGCGATGGACATTCCGGTAGAGCTCGACTTCATGGCTGTGTCCAGCTACGGGAATGCCACGAAGTCCTCGGGCGTCGTCAAGATCATTAAGGACTTGGATACATCCGTCGAAGGACGGGACGTACTTATCGTGGAAGATATCATCGACAGCGGGCTGACGCTCAGTTATCTCATCGACGTGCTGGAGCGGCGCAATGCCAAATCCGTCACGGTCGTTACATTGTTCGATAAGCCCAGCGGGCGCTCCGTCG
This sequence comes from Bacillota bacterium, assembly GCA_023386495.1. Taxonomy (GTDB): domain Bacteria; phylum Bacillota; class Bacilli; order Paenibacillales; family Paenibacillaceae; genus Paenibacillus_I. The sequence goes on from JAEWJS010000095.1 coordinate 6,164, forward strand.
AGCTGGATGCCGATTATACCGGCTTCACGCTGCCGGATGCCTTCATCGTGGGCTATGGCTTGGATTATGCGGAGAAGTACCGGAACCTGCCGCTCGTCGGCGTGCTGAAGCCGGAAGTCTACAGCAGCTAACCCGCACGCCGTATACCGCTTGAAAACCCCGCAGCTTTGTGTCGCGACGGCCCGAACCGGGCTCTGTTGAGATAGCGATACATGCTATGGTAGAATATTTTAAGCGCCTTGAGAGGAGGTAGGGGATGAATCGGATCATCCGTAACACTGGATTTTATTTGCTTATTTTTTTGGTGACCGTCGGGATCGTCCAATTTATCAGCAACCAAAACGATACAACCGAAGAGCTATCCTACGATCAGTTGCGGCAGCAGATTTCCACCAATAACATCTCTGAATTGACGCTGAAGTTCGACGGCTATTCCTATTTGGTCACTGGTAAATATAGAACGGCGCCGAGCGGCGCAGACGGCGATCAGTTCTTCTCGCGCATGACCGCAGAGGAGTACGCAACGAAGGAAGTCACGGAAGCGTCCGCGCAGAACGGCTTCAAGCTCACCGTTAAGAAGATGCAAGGCCAGAGCATGTGGCTGACCCTGCTGACATCGATCATTCCATTCGTGATCATCTTCATCCTGTTCTTCTTCTTGATTAATCAAGCCCAAGGCGGCGGCGGCAAAGTGATGAACTTTGGCAAGAGCAAAGCGCGCCTATATAATGAAGAGAAGAAGCGGGTAACGTTCGAGGATGTGGCGGGTGCCGACGAGGAGAAGCAAGAGCTCGTCGAGGTCGTCGAATTCCTCAAGGATCCGCGCAAGTTCGCGGCTGTCGGGGCTCGTATCCCGAAGGGCGTGCTGCTCGTCGGGCCTCCGGGTACCGGTAAGACATTGCTCGCGCGGGCAGTAGCCGGCGAAGCAGGCGTGCCGTTCTTCAGCATCTCCGGCTCGGACTTCGTCGAGATGTTCGTCGGCGTAGGTGCATCCCGCGTCCGCGACCTGTTCGAGAACGCGAAGAAGAACGCGCCATGTATTATCTTCATTGACGAGATCGACGCAGTCGGACGTCAGCGGGGCGCAGGCCTCGGCGGCGGCCATGACGAGCGCGAGCAGACGCTCAACCAGCTCCTCGTCGAGATGGACGGCTTCGGCGCGAACGAAGGCATCATCATTGTCGCGGCAACGAACCGCCCGGATATTCTGGATCCGGCCTTGCTCCGCCCGGGACGCTTCGACCGTCAGATTACGGTAGACCGTCCTGACGTGAAGGGCCGTGAACAGGTGCTGAAGGTGCATGCCCGGAACAAGCCGCTGGCGAAAGACGTCAAGCTCGACGTCATCGCGAAGCGCACGACCGGCTTCACCGGCGCCGACCTCGAGAACCTGCTGAACGAAGCGGCCTTGCTTGCGGCTCGCCGCAACAAGAAGGACATCGCGATGCAAGAGGTCGACGAAGCAATCGACCGCGTCATTGTCGGCACGGAGAAGAAGAGCCGTGTCATCAGCGATCGCGAGAAGCGGATCGTCGCTTATCACGAAGCGGGCCACACGATTATCGGCTACTTCCTCGAGCACGCGGATGCGGTACACAAGGTTACGATTATTCCACGCGGACGTGCTGGCGGCTATGTCATCATGCTGCCGAAGGAAGACCGCATGCTGGTCACGAAGCAAGAATTGCTTGACAAGGTGACGGGGCTGCTCGGCGGCCGCGTCGCGGAAGAGCTGTTCATCGGCGAGATCGGCACCGGCGCTTACAGCGACTTCAAGCAAGCGACGGGCATCGTGCGCAGCATGATCATGGAATACGGGATGAGCGACAAGCTCGGACCGATGCAGTTCGGCAGCTCGCAAGGGCAAGTGTTCCTCGGCCGCGATATCGGGCACGAGCAGAACTACTCCGATGCGATCGCCTACGAGATCGACCAAGAGATGCAGAATATCATCAACTACTGCTATACGCGCGCTAAGAACCTGCTGACCGAGAAGACGGAAGCCGTTCACCTGATCGCGCAGACGCTTCTGAAGGAAGAGACGCTCGAGATCGAACAGATCAAGCGTCTGATCGATACCGGTTCTCTGACGGTCGAAGGCGGCGCTGCCGATACGGATAGCACGCCGGAAGAGACGAGCGCGGAACCGATCATCGATACGATCGGCGATGTCAAAGTTCGCATCCAGGGCAAGGATCAAGCCGAGGATACGCTTCCTCCGAAAGATCCGAAGGGCGATGAGAACGGCGACGACGGCAATGGCAGCGGTTCGAACGATAACAAATAACAAGGGTTAACCATAAGCAAGGGCTTCCGCGACTGCGGAAGCCCTTCTTGACCGGTGAACACTAGCTACGGTGGCGCACCGCGGCAATAGCGAAACAATTGCGCTATTAACGTCTATCCATTCGCTAATAGATGGTCAACAACGCAGATCCTAGGCAGCCACCCCCACATATGCGCTAAATAGCGCACACTGATTCGCTGGTACCTTAATAAGGAAAATGCTTCGTTATATCGCAATCGGTCACCACGGCAGGCGTTTGAATACCATGAGGAGCAGGACGGCCAAGGGCAGGATCGTCGCGACGGAACCGAATGCGTTCCAGCGCATCGATGCCTTGCGGTATCCTGCCGTCAGCCGGTTCTGCTGAAGGGACAGCTCGGCCTCGCGGATCATGCGGCGCTGCGTCGGCAATAGCACGACAGCCCACAGCACGCCGGAGAGGATGAGCAGTCCGTAAGAGATGCCCAGCCAAGACCAACTGAAGATGTCGTAACCGTACCGATCTGCCATGACATGGCCGGAGGTCAGCAGCAGCACGATTCCCGGAATCGTGAATACGTAATCGGCCCGCATGACATCCGTCACGCTCTTGTGAATGACGGCCAGATTGCCGGATCTGTCGGCGCTTAGCTTCCAATAAGCCGCCATGACGATATTGCCGATGAACAGCACTGCACCGATGATATGCAAGAACAACCAGATTCCCATTTGAATCACGCTCCTTGTAACTTTAATGTAGAGGATCAAGCGCATCTTTTCACGTGAAAGATGTCACAAGGAAAGGTGACGAAGGTCATCACATTCGGATGAACGGTCATAAGGACGCGATCTGGACGATGTACAGGCAAGCCGCGTGTTCAGCCATTCCCGTACAGGGCTTGGCGCGGGGATACGCAGGATTGGTGCACGCTCCATAGATTGACAGCCCCATTGACGTTGTGTAAATTAGTTGTTAACCAATTAGATTGGCCATGCTTGGCTACACTAATCTTAAGTGATCTTTCAATCGACAAGCGTCGATTTTGTTCAAGTTATTCATTCATCATATTGTGTGTTCAAGAAGACCGGTTGTCAGTACCGAGAAGGTTGGACGAAGGAGAGGATTCCATCATGGAAGCTTTGGCATTGGAACGCAAGGCGGAGCAGAACCGCGAGCTTCGCGAGCGGCTTATGCAGCTCAAGAAAGAGCGTAATGCTATCATTCTGGCTCATTATTACCAACGCGACGAAATACAAGAGGTGGCAGACTTCCGCGGCGATTCGTTCCTGCTCGCGCAGAAGGCCGCCCAGACGGATGCCGACACGATCGTGTTCTGCGGCGTTCACTTCATGGGCGAGAGCGCGAAGATTCTGGCTCCGAACAAGACCGTTATCATCCCTGACGAACGGGCAGGCTGTCCGATGGCGGACATGGTCAACGTCGACGGGCTCCGCAAGCTGAAGGCGCAGCACCCGAACGCGACGGTCGTCACCTACATCAACTCGTCGGCAGAGATTAAGGCCGAGACCGATATTTGCTGTACGTCGGCCAATGCGGTGCGGGTCGTCAACTCCGTCGAATCGGATGAGGTCATCTGGGTGCCGGACAAGAACTTGGGGCACTATGTGCAGCAGCATACGGACAAGAAGATGATCATCTGGGAAGGCTACTGCAACACGCACGACATGCTGACGGTGAAAGACGTCGAAGAGATGAAGGCAAAGTATCCGAACGCGCAATTCGTCGTGCATCCGGAATGCCGCCCCGAGGTTGTCGAGCTCGGCGACTTCGTCGGCAGCACGACCGCTATCATTAAATACTGCAAGGAATCGGAGCATCAGGAGTTCATCGTCGGCACGGAGGACGGAACGGGGTACCAGCTTCGCCTGGACAGCCCGAACAAGACCTTCCACTTCGCCTCGAAATACCTCGTCTGCCCGAACATGAAGGTGAACAACCTGAAGAAGCTGGTCCGCTGCTTGGAGACAATGCAGCCGCAGATCTATGTTCCGCCACAGGTTGCGGATCAAGCACGTATATCCCTGGAGCGCATGCTGCAAGTGAAGTAGCATGCTCGGAGGTTAAGCGAATATGATTCCTAGATATCTCGTCGATGTCGCGCTGCATGAGCTGCCGGTCATCGAGAAAGACGTCATCGTAATCGGGGCCGGCATTGCCGGTCTTTTTACGGCTATACGGTCCAGCGAGCAGCATTCCGTGCTCATGATCACGAAGAAATCGCTCATGGACAGCAATACCCGCTATGCGCAAGGCGGCATCGCAGCCGTCATCTCGGAGGATGACTCGCCGGCGTACCATCGCCAAGATACGTTGATCGCGGGTGCCGGGTTGTGCAGCCATGAAGCGGTGGACGTGCTCGTGCATGAGGGACCGAAGGGCGTGCGCACGCTGGTGCGCATGGGCACGCAGTTCGACACCGAGAACGGCGAATACGCCCTGACGCAGGAAGGCGCGCATAGCCAGCGGCGCATTCTGCATGCGAACGGCGACGCCACGGGCTTCGAGATCGTGCGTGCGCTGTCCGAGAAGGCCGTCGAGACCCCCAATATCGAGGTGTGGGACGATCACTTCGTCATCGATCTCATCACGCACGACGGCGAATGCTACGGGGCGCTCGTGCAGAAGCCGGACGGCTCGCGCGTATTCGTCAAGGGCAAGGCGACGATTCTGTGCTCGGGCGGGACAGGCCAGCTGTACCGTTACACGACGAATCCGGACGTGGCGACGGGCGATGGGGTCGCGATGGCTTACCGTGCCGGCGCGAACATTCAGGACATGGAATTCATTCAATTCCATCCGACGTCTCTCTGCTATCCCGGTGCGCCGCGCTTCCTCATCTCCGAGGCTGTTCGCGGCGAAGGTGCCGTATTGCGCAATATTAAGGGCGAACGCTTCATGGAGCGTTATCACCATCAGCTGGAGCTTGCGCCGCGCGACGTCGTGGCCCGCGCGATCGTCAGCGAGATGGAGCTGACGAAGTCGACGTTCGTCTATATCGACATTACGCATGAATCGGCGGAGCTCGTCCGGCATCGGTTCCCGACGATCTACGAATTCTGCTTAAACTACGGGCTCGATCTGACGACGGATTGGATTCCGGTCGCGCCGGCCGCGCATTATATGATGGGCGGCGTGAAGACGGACTTGAACGGCGAGACGAATATCAAGCGGCTGTTCGCATGCGGCGAGTGCTCATCGACCGGCGTGCACGGCGCGAACCGGCTGGCGAGCAATTCGCTGTCGGAGGCGATCGTGTTCGGCCGCCGGATCATTAAGCGAATCGAGACGTTGGAGCCGCTGAGCGGCAGCCCGGCGATCGACTCGAACGTGAGCGTGCCGCGGAGCGCGTCCTCGATCCAGGCGGTCGTGGAGAAGCGGCTGAAGCTGCAGAAAATCATGGTGCGTTACTCGGGGCTTCGGCGCGACGGCAGCGGTCTGATGAAGGGATTGGACGAGCTGAAGCGCCAGCTGCCGATTTTTCAGACGGTGCTGACGAAGCGGGAGGAATATGAGTTCGCCAATCTGCTGACTTGCGCCTTATTGACGACGCAGGCCGCATTGGCACGGGAAGAGAGCCGCGGCGCGCATTATCGGGAGGATTTTCCGGAACGGGACGATCTGTTATGGCGCAAGCACTCGGTGCTACACCGTGAATTCGGGCTGACGGAGGAGCGAATCGACGATGTTTGAGCTAGGGAGATATAATGAGGCCATTCGCGAACAGATTCGCGCATGGCTGGCCGAGGATGTCGGCTACGGCGACGTGACGACGGAGACGACGATTCCGGCAGGCACGAAGAGCTCGGCAATCATTCATGTGAAGGAAGACGGCATCATCGCGGGTCTGCCTGTGGCACGGCTCGTATTCGATGTGGTCGATCCGTCGCTGACGTTCCGCGCCTTGGTGCAGGACGGCGATCGGGTCGCGCGCGGAACGGTACTCGCGGAGCTGGAAGGCAGCGCGCATAGCATTCTGACGGGGGAGCGGCTCGCGCTGAACCTGATGCAGCGGATGTCCGGCATTGCGACGAAGACGCGTGCTTATGTGGATGCCCTTGAAGGGCTGCCGACGCGGCTTGTCGACACGCGCAAGACGACGCCGGGCCACCGGCTGCTGGAGAAATACGCGGTTACGGTCGGCGGGGGCTCGAATCACCGCTTCGGCCTCTACGATGCCGTCATGATCAAGGACAACCATATCAAGGGCGCCGGCGGCATACGTGCGGCAGTCGACGCGGCGCGTGCCCGAATTCCGCATACGATGACCATCGAAGTAGAGACCGAGTCGCTGGCCCAAGTCGACGAAGCGCTTGAGGCCGGAGCCGACATCATCATGCTCGATAATATGACGAATGCGCTGATGAAGGAAGCGGTAGCCGTCATTAAAGGACGCGCGCCGCATGTGAAGGTCGAAGCGTCGGGCGGAGTCCGTCTCGAGACGATTCGCGCGATCGCGGAGACCGGCGTGGACGTGATCTCGGTCGGCGCGTTGACGTATTCTACGCAGGCGCTGGACATCAGCCTGGACCTCGGAGGCAAGAAGCCGGGGGGCCCGGCATCATGATCGTGGTCATCGATGCCGGGAACACGAATATTGCCGTCGGCTTATATGCGGGCAAGAAGCTGCTGCATGCTTGGCGGCTGAGCACGAACCATACGGCGACCGTCGATGAATACGGCATGACGATACATAGCCTGTTCCGCTACGCCGAGCTGCGCACGGAAGAGGTCGAGGGCGTCATGATCTCGTCCGTCGTGCCGCCGCTCATGTGGACGTTGGAGCAACTGAGCATCAAATACCTGCATAAGACGCCGTACGTTGTCGGGCCCGGAATCAAGACGGGCCTGAACATTCGCTACGAGAATCCGCGCGAGGTCGGGGCGGATCGAATCGTGAACGCCGTTGCGGCGATCGAGAAGTACGGCGCGCCGGTCATCGTCGTCGACTTCGGTACGGCCACGACGTTCGACTGCATCGATGCCGGAAGCAACTATATGGGCGGCGCGATCGTGCCGGGCATCGAAATTTCGACCGAAGCGCTGTATCAGCGCGCGGCGAAGCTGCCCCGCATCGAGCTCGTGAAGCCGAAGAGCGTCATCGGGCGCAATCCCGTCAGCTCCATGCAGGCGGGTATCATCTATGGGTATGCCGGGCAGGTAGACGGCATCGTGAAGCGCATGAAGGCGGAGTTCCGCTCAGAGCCGCGCGTGATTGCGACAGGCGGACTTGCGGACCTAATCGCAGGGGAGTCGGAGTCGATTGAGGTTGTGGATGCGCAGCTGACCTTAGAGGGCCTACGGATCCTCTACGAACGCAACGAGGAGAGGGACCGATTGTGATCGCGAGGCGGGTGCGACCTAACTAACATGATCAAGAATGGAGGCGAATCTACCGGCATGACGGAACAGAAGCAGCAAGAACAGGATATGCTCGTCAGAGGCACGGCATGGGGCGGCAAGATTCGCGTGTTCGCCGCGCGCACGACGGCGCTGACCGAAGAGCTGCGGCGTCGGCACGGCACGTTCCCGACGGCTACTGCGGCTCTGGGACGCACAGCGACGGCAGGCGCCATGATGGGCGCAATGCTCAAGGGCAAGGAGAAGCTGACGATTCAAGTACGCGGCGACGGCCCGATCGGGCAAATCGTCGTCGACGCGAATGCCGACGGCGAGGTGCGCGGGTATGTCGAGCATCCGCAGGTGCATCTGGCCAGCAACCCAAGCGGCAAGCTGGACGTGGCTGGGGCAGTAGGCCGCAGCGGCCACATTCATGTCATTAAGGACCTTGGCATGAAGGAGCCGTACAGCGGCAGCGTTCCGATTATTTCGGGCGAGCTCGGCGAGGACTTTACGTATTACTTCGCTTCCTCGGAGCAGACGCCGTCCGCGGTCGGGCTCGGCGTGCTCGTCGATGTCGACGGTACGGTGCTCCACGCCGGCGGTTTTATCCTGCAGCTTATGCCGGGCATGGAGGATGCGGATATCGAACGGCTGGAGCAGAAGCTGGCCGCGATGCCTCATGTGACGGCGCTGCTCGATCAGGGCGAGTCGCCGGATGAGATTTTGCGATTCATCGTGGGTGATGACCTGCAGGTGCATGATACGATGCCGATCGTATTCCAATGCAAATGCTCGAATGAGCGCGTAGAACAAACACTGATCAGTCTGGGCGAATCGGAATTGAAGCAATTGATCGAAGAAGAAGGACAAGCGGAAGTCGTCTGCCATTTTTGCAACGAGAAGTATGTGTTTGACCGCCCGCATCTGGAAAACCTGCTTGATCAAGCGAAGCCGAAGCCGATCCATTAATCGGAGGCAGAGCAATGAAGAAAGGGCAAGTGCTGAAGGCGATCGTCATCCTTCAAGCGGTATGTATCGTCGCGCTATCGATTGTCGTCATCGCCAGGCTGACGCCGGATAAGGCCAAGACGCCTCCCGGCGAGCAGGCAGCGGATGCGAAGGGCGTGAGCGGCAGTCAGGCAGCCGCGAGGATCGGGGATCGCACGATTACGGCTGGAGAACTACAAGAGGAATTGAAGCGGGAATTCGGCGCATCCGTGCTGCGCACGATGCTGGTCCGCGAAGCGATAAGCCTAGAGGCAGCTTCCAACGGGCTGAACGTATCGCCCGGCGAGATGGATGAAGAGCTGGCATCGATGATGGAAGGGTACGGCGATGAAGAGAGTTTCTACGCATCGATGCAGGAGCAGCTCGGCATGAGCCGGGAAGAGGTGCATGAGGATACACGGTACCGGCTGCTGCTGGAGAAGATCGCGATTCGCGCGGTTCTCATCGCCGACAGCGATGTGGACCGCTATATCGAGGAGCATCCCGAGGAATTCGAACCGGCTACGGAGGTCGCCTTCTCGTGGATCGTGACGGAGACGAAGGCGGATGCCGAGCATGTCATCGGCATGCTGCAAGAGGGCGAGCCGTTCGACCAGCTAGCCCGTGCCTATTCGCTGGATGCTTATACGGCGGATGCGGGCGGTTGGTACGGTGCGGTAGATCAGCATGATCCTTACACGGACAGCGCGATTCTGGAGACGTTGGCTGAACTCGAGGTGGGCATGGCGGCAGGGCCGATCGAGTCCGATGCGGGCTGGGTCATTGTCCGGCTTGAGAGCCGGGAGACGGAGGAGCAACTGGACGGCCGCAAGCAGCGTGAGCGCGTGAAGCGAATGCTGGCCTTAGCAGCAGCACCGTCCCTGCGTCAGGTCGAGGAAGAGCTGCTGGCCAAGTACGGCGCCGAGGTGACGGACGACAGCTGGAAGCCATAAGCACGCTGACGCGGAAAACTACTAAACTTGCTATTGACACCGTGCATGACGGTTGATAAGATGAAAACAGATGAAAACCAACTAAATTAGTCGGAAATAAGGAGGCGCTTACCATTATGGCACGCATTGTGAACAGCGTTACGGATCTGATTGGCGATACGCCGCTCGTACGATTGAACCGCCTTGTACCGGAAGACAGCGCGGAAATTTACGTGAAGCTCGAGTACCAGAACCCGGGTGCAAGCGTTAAGGACCGGATCGCGATCAGCATGATCGAGGTTGCGGAGCAAGAAGGCAAGATTAAGCCGGGCGTGACGACGATCGTCGAGCCGACGAGCGGCAACACGGGCATCGGCCTCGCGCTCGTAGCGGCAGCGAAGGGCTACCGCGCAATTCTCGTTATGCCGGAGACGATGAGCATCGAGCGTCGCAACCTGCTTCGCGCTTATGGCGCAGAGCTCGTGCTGACGCCGGGTTCGGAAGGCATGAACGGCGCGGTTCGCAAGGCGGAAGAGATTCTGTCCGAGAATGACAACTACTTCATGCCGCAGCAGTTCAAGAACCAAGCGAACGTGAAGATACACCGCGAGACGACGGGTCCCGAGATCGTCGAAGCGATCAACTCCCTGGACGGCAAGCTGGATGCATTCGTATCCGGTATCGGCACGGGCGGCACGATCTCCGGCGCAGGCGAAGTGCTGAAGAAGAACTTCCCAGGCATCCAGATCGTTGCAGTAGAGCCTGCAGCATCGCCGATCCTGTCCGGCGGCAACCCAGGACCGCATAAGATCCAAGGTCTGGGCGCCAACTTCGTTCCTGAAATCCTGAACCGCGAAATCTACGATCGCATCGTGACGATCGAGAACGACGAAGCGTTCGATTACGCGCGCCGGGCTGCTAAGGAAGAAGGCATCCTGTGCGGCATCTCCTCCGGTGCAGCGATCTCTGCTGCGTTGAAGGTAGCGAAGGAACTGGGCAAAGGCAAGCGCGTCGTAGCGGTTATCCCGTCGAACGGCGAGCGTTACCTGTCCACGCCACTGTTCAACTTCGATAACTAAGATACCCAATCATGCAGGGGGCTTTCCCGCTAGTCATCGCAGATGACGAGGGAAAGTCCCTCTTTGTTGTGCGGTTGTGCAGCGGCAGTTTTGAACGAATAATCGTACAAAAGTGGGCGGTTTCGGCGTTGCGGCGGTGGCTTTGTACGATAATTCGTACAAGATGGAGCTTTTCGAGCATTTGGCGTTGTTTTTGAGCGAATAATCGTATAAAAGTGGTCGGTCTCGGCGTTATGGCGGTAGTTCCTGTACGAATTATCGTACAGAGAGTGGTGGGTGTCGGCGTTACGGGTGCGGTCCTTGGGGGCGTGCGCAGTGCGCTGATGGGAGACCATGGTCGGTGACTTTTCATCGCGAACAGTTAAGGCTATACTTAGTGCATTGTATTGGGCGGTGTAGGAGGAGCGGGCATGATCGTCACAACGATAGAACAATGGACAGAGTGGCAGCGGCAAGGCTGCAATAGACTTCCGGCGATCCGCAAGGTGAAGCTGCCGCCCCATTCGTGGAAGCCATCGACTTGGTCGGGCGCTTGGGCGGCCGCATCGGAGCATGCGATCGTGCTGGAGAGCGGCAAGGACGGCCGCTACACTTATCTCGGGCTGCGCCCGGATACGGTCATTCGCGGCAAGGGCGAGTCGGCCGTAATCGAGCAGTGGAGCGGCCGCGAACCCGGCGCGCAGGACGGCGCACCGATGCGGACGACCGCAGCCGGCAAGCCGCTCGAGGTCGTGCGGCAATGGATGGCCGGCCGCCGGGGGCCGCGGGTGGCAGACGCCCCCAAATGGCTCGGCGGGCTGGCAGGCTTCTGGTCCTACGACATCGTTCGGACGATCGAACGGCTGCCGGTGCTGGCCGAGGATGATCTCGGCTTGCCGGATTATCTGTTCCTCGAGCTGAACGAGCTGTGGATTCTCGACCATGCCGCTGCCGAATTGATCTGCGTGCGGCAGGCGAGCGTATCGGCGGGCGCGGCGGATTCGGCGGATGCGACCGCCATACGGCAGCTGTACGACGAAGCGAACAAGCATACCGAAGCGATGCTGCGCATCTGGGACGACATCGTGACGGAGGCTGAGTCGCCGCAAGCGGCAGAACGGCTGGCGGCACGGCAGCGCATGATGGGCGCGGACAATCTGCAGATCGACGTTGAAGCGCTGCAGGGGTTGACGTCGCCTTTTCCGAAGGGGCGTTACAAGGCTGCCGTCGAGCGGATCCGCGACTACATCGGGCAAGGGGACGTCTTCCAGGTCAATCTGTCGCTGCGAGCGAGCAAGCGCACGGATGTTCACCCGGATGAACTGTATGAATGGCTGCGTGTGCTGAACCCCTCGCCGTACATGGGCTATCTGCGCTGTCCCGACCTCCAGCTGGTGTCGGCTTCGCCGGAGCTGCTGGTCGAGTCCCGGGACGGCCGGCTGGCCGCGCGGCCGATCGCGGGCACGCGCCGGCGCGGCAGGACGCCGGAGGAGGATCGCCGGATGGCGGACGAGCTGCGGGTAAGCGAGAAGGAGCGGGCGGAGCACATCATGCTCGTCGACCTCATGCGCAACGACCTCGGCCGGATCGCCAAGTACGGCACGGTCCGCGTCACGGATCTCATGGTGATCGAATATTACTCGCATGTGATGCATCTGGTCTCGCAGGTCGAGGGCGTGCTGGCGGCGGGTAAGGATGCGTATGACGTGATTGCGGCTTCTTTTCCCGGAGGGACGATCACGGGCGCGCCCAAAATCCGGACGATGGAGATCATCGAGGAGCTCGAGCCGACCAGACGCGGTCCGTACACCGGATCGCTCGGCTGGATTGACTACAACGGCGATATGGAATTTAATATTATTATACGCACGATGACCGTGAAGGACGGCAATGTCCATATCCAAGCAGGTGCGGGCATCGTCATCGATTCCGACCCGGAGCGGGAATATTACGAATCGCTGAACAAGGCGAAGGCGCTGTGGAAGGCGATTGAGTACAGCGAAGCGTGGATGGCTTCGGCAGCGGGACAAGCCGGACCATCGGAGGAGGAGCAGGCATGATACTGGTGATCGATAATTACGATTCGTTCACGTATAACTTGGTGCAATACCTGGGAGAGCTCGGGGAAGAGATCGTCGTGAAGCGCAATGACGAGATCGACCTGGAGGGCATCGCGGCGATGAAGCCGGATCATATTCTCATCTCGCCGGGACCTTGCTCGCCGAATGAAGCCGGCATCAGCCTCGCGCTGATCGACCGCTTCAAGGGCGAGATTCCGATCTTCGGCGTATGCCTCGGCCATCAAGCGATCGGGCAAGCGTTCGGCGGCGATGTCGTGCGCGCGGACAACTTGATGCACGGCAAGACGTCCGAGATGCTGCACGAGGGCAAGGGCGTGTTCGCGGGCGTGCCGTCGCCGTTCACGGCCACGCGTTACCATTCGCTGATCGTGAAGCGGGAGACGCTGCCGGACTGCCTCGAGATTACGGCCGAGACCGAAGCGGGCGAAATTATGGGGCTGCGGCATAAGGAGTACCCGATCGAAGGCGTGCAGTTCCATCCCGAATCGATCATTACGGAGCACGGCCTGACGCTGCTCAAGAACTTCCTGCGCACGCGCGCGGGCTCGGCGAGATGAAGGTCGGTTATAACGGAACCGTCTTAGGGGCTGGGGAAGCCGTGATCTCGGTACATGATCACGGCTTTTTGTACGGCTTGGGGCTGTTCGAGACGATGCGGACGTACGGCGGCGAGCCGTTCCTGCTCGAGCGGCATTACGCGCGGCTGATGGAAGGGTGCCGAGAGCTCGGCATCGAGTGGCGCATGGAGCTGGATGAGCTTCGGACATGGATTCGCGCTTGCATGGCGGCGAACGACCTGGACGAGGCATACGTGCGGCTGACCGTATCGGCCGGCGAAGGCGAGCTGGGGCTGCAGACGGCGCCGTACGAGCAGCCGAATGCGATCGTGCTGGTGAAGCCGCTGCCGAGCATGGACGAGCAGCTGTACGTAGCGGGCCGCGAGCTGCGCCTGCTCGAGACGCGGCGCAACACGCCGGAGACCCGAGTCCGGATGAAGTCGCTCCATTATATGAACAATGTGGTCGCGAAGCGGGAACTCGCGATGTCCGGCGCTGCAGCCGGCGCGGAGGGGCTGATGCGGACGCGCGAGGGCTGGCTGGCGGAGGGCATTGTCAGCAACGTCTTCTTCGTGAAGGATGGGATCATCCGCACGCCGAGTCTCGGTACGGGCATCCTGCCGGGCATTACGCGAGCGGTCGTATTGGAGCTTGCCCATTCGTTGGGCATGCTAACGGAAGAAGGGCTGTATACCTGGGACGATCTGCTGGCAGCCGACGAAGCTTGGCTGACGAATTCGGTGCAGGAGCTCGTGCCGGTCACGCGATTAGTCAGCGGAATTGGCGGCGATGCCGGGACGACGGTGCTGAGCGAGTTGAGCGGCGGCGTGATCGGCCATACGACGGCGGCGCTGCTAGCGGCCTATCGCGCAATGACGGGACAATAGAGGGGGTAGATGACGAATGCGAACGACGTTATGGCAGCGCAGCTACGCCCTGTCGCCGGGGAATATCACGCTCGAACTCGGGAAGCGGACGCTCGTGATGGGCATTCTGAACGCGACGCCGGATTCTTTTTCCGACGGGGGACGGTATGATGACGTTGCTGCTGCTGTGGCGCATGCGAAGCAGATGGCTGCGGACGGCGCGGATCTGATCGATATCGGCGGGGAATCGACGCGCCCAGGTAATGAGCCCGTGTCGCTCGAAGAGGAGCTGGCCCGCGTGCTGCCGGTGATCCGCGCGGTGCGGGAGGCGCTGCCGGACATGCCGATCTCGATCGACACGTATAAGGCGGAGACAGCTAGGCAGGCGCTGGAAGCAGGCGCGCATATCATCAATGATGTATGGGCGCTGCAGGCCGATCCTGCGATGGCGGACGTGGCGGCAAGCTTCGGCTGCCCCGTCATTATCAGCCATAATCGGACGAACCGCGACTATACGGATCTGGCCGCCGACGTGTGCAGAGACTTGACGCGCAGCGTCCAGAAGGCGATTGCCGCAGGCGTGGAGGCGCGCAACATCTGGCTCGATCCGGGCATCGGCTTCGCCAAGGATTACGACGACAATCTCGCGCTGATGGGCCGGCTGGACGCGATTGTCGCGCTCGGCTATCCCGTGCTGCTCGGCACGTCGCGCAAACGATTCATCCAGCGGACGCTTGATCTGCCGCCGGACGACATCGTAGAGGGCACGGCGGCGACCGTCGCGCTCGGCATCGCGCAGGGCTGCCAGCTGGTGCGCGTGCATGACGTGCAGGCGATTAAGCGAACTTGCCTGATGGCGGACGCGATCGTATACCGCCAGGCAGACATTCGCGAAGAGGGGCGTGTCCATCATGGATAAAATGACGCTGAAAGGCATGCAGTTTTTCGGCTATCATGGCGTTATTCCGGAGGAGAACAAGCTGGGCCAGCGCTACGGCGTCGAGCTGGAGCTGGCGATGGACCTCGAGCAAGCGGCCCTCCGGGATGAGCTGGAGCTGACCGTGAACTATGCGGAGCTGTACGCGCTGGTGAAGTCCATCGTCGAGGGTCCGCCCTCGAAGCTGATTGAGGCGCTGGCCGGCCGTATTGCATCCGCTCTGCTAGACACTTATACTATGATCAACGAAGTGACCGTGCGCGTAACGAAGCCGCATCCGCCGTTCGATATTCATTTTGACGGCGTGACGGTCGAGCTTCGCAGAAAGCGGGATGTCGATGGCACAGCAATTCCTGTCGACTGAATCGACAGATGGGAGAAGAGCCTACATTGCGCTTGGCTCGAATATCGGCAGCCGAGAGGCGATGCTCAGGGAGGCGCTGAGCCGGATGGACGCGCATCCGGCTATCGCCGTAAGCCGGGTATCGGCCGTATACGAGACCGATCCGGTCGGCTATGCGGATCAGCCGGCATTCCTGAACATGGCGGCTGCCGTATCGACGGGACTTGCGCCGGTGGAGCTGCTTCGCGAGCTGCTCGCGATCGAGCTGGCGCTGGGTCGCGTTCGCGACATCCCCAATGGACCGCGGACGATCGATCTGGATGTACTCTATATGGATGACGCGGTACTAGACACCGAAGAGCTTACTCTGCCGCATCCCCGCATGATGGAACGCGCGTTCGTGCTCGTGCCGCTGCGAGAGGTGCTGGACGACGCAATGCCCATTCGGCAGGCGATAGAAGCTGCAGCCGAAGAAGCCTTGCGCGAAGGAAAGGAAGGCATTACACGATGGACAACAATCAATTGGCGCAGCGCATCCGCGCATTCCGGAAGCTGAAGGGCTTGACGCAGCAGCAGCTGGCTGACCGGCTCGGCGTATCGGTCGCCGTGCTCGGCTCGCTGGAGCGCGGTACCCGCAAGCAAGAACCGAAGCTGCTCGAGCACATCGCCGAGACGCTCGGCATCGACTATGACGAGCTGACCGGAGGCACCGCGAGGTAGACGGAGCGGCTCGCATACGAATAATGGACTGAGATTCGGAAGGAATCGTACGGAAGGGAGTCAGGTGAAGCATGCTGCGAATCGGTAACATCGAGATGAAGAATCAAGTCGTACTGGCGCCGATGGCCGGCGTGTGCAACCCTGCCTTCCGCTTGATTGCGAAGGAATTCGGCACAGGGCTGGTATGCGCGGAGATGGTCAGCGACAAGGCGATCCTGCACGGCAATAAGCGGACGCGGGAGATGCTGTTCGTCGACGAACGCGAGAAGCCGCTCAGCCTGCAGATAGTCGGCGGAGACCGGGAGTCGCTCGTCGAAGCCGCTAAGGTTGTCGATCAGCAGACGAACGCGGATATTATCGACATTAACATGGGATGCCCCGTGCCGAAGGTCACGAAGTGCGATGCCGGCGCGCGCTGGCTGCTGGACCCGGACAAGATCTACGAGATGGTGTCGGCCGTGGTCGACGCGGTCGATAAGCCGGTCACGGTGAAGATGCGGATCGGCTGGGACGACGAGCATGTGTACGCGGTCGAGAACGCGCGCATGATCGAACGTGCGGGCGGCAGCGCCGTCAGCGTCCACGGCCGCACGCGGGAACAGCAATATACCGGCACGTCGAACTGGGCTATCATCAAGGACGTGAAGGAAGCCGTATCGATCCCCGTCATCGGCAACGGAGACGTATTCTCGCCGGAGGATGCGAAGCGCATGCTGGAGAAGACGGGCGTGGACGGCGTCATGATCGGCCGAGGCGCACTCGGCAATCCGTGGATGCTGTATCGAACGATCCATTACTTAACGCAAGGCGAACTGTTGCCCGAGCCCGATGCGGCCGAGAAAATGCGCATTGCGGTGCTGCATATGGACAGGCTGGTGGCGCTCAAGGGCGAATCGACGGCCGTGCGCGAGATGCGCAAGCATCTGGCTTGGTACCTCAAGGGCTTGCCCGGCGCGGCGCGCGTCAAGGACCTCATCATGGAGGGGACGAGCCGCGATCAGATGGTGAAGCTGCTGGACGATTACGTGCGCTCCCTCGAGGAGGAAGCAGTCGCCCACCGATAGATGCCGCGCGGAACCTCCGCGCGGCCTAGCGCGTTTCGGCTAATTAAGCGGTTACAATCCAGCCCTTGTCCGCGATTGACATGAGGTGCGGGAATGCAATATAATCATGCAATAACATTCCGCCTCATGTATGGAAACCTGTACCAGTGAGGTCTTGACGGCTCGAATGTGCCGCCGGCCCGCGAGATGCAGCGCTATTCGCACCACACGCAACCATGGTGACATGACCTGTTCCGGCAGCCATATAGAAGTGCAGTGTACTGTAATGGAAGTTTGCCATTCATACAAGGTATGAAAATAATGCAGATGACAGGAGAATCGGAAGATGAGCGATAAGGAGATCATACTTACGCAGGACGGTTTGAAGAAGCTGGAGGAAGAACTGGAGAACCTCAAATCGGTCAAACGGCGCGAAGTGGCCGAGCGGATCAAGATCGCCATCGGATACGGGGATATCAGCGAGAACTCCGAATATGAGGACGCGAAGAACGAGCAAGCCTTCATCGAAGGCCGCATCATTACGCTCGAGAAGATGCTGCGCAATGCGCGCATTATCAACAATGACGAGATCGATACGGACACGGTCAGCATCGGTTCGATCGTCACGGTCGAGGACGTCGAAGAAGGCGACACGATGGAGTACGCGATCGTCGGCACGGCCGAGTCCGATCCGCTCAAGAATAAGATTTCGAACGAGAGCCCTGTCGGCAAAGCGATTCTCGGCAAGAAGAAAGGCGCTGTAGTCGAGGTTAACGTTCCTGCGGGCATCATTCAATATAAAATCGTGGATATCAAGAAGTAACCGATCAGCGGGCAGCCCATATCGATGCATGTTGACAAAAGCTTCCTATGGAAGCTTTTTTAACTATCGGAGCACAGATCGGGCCGCAAGCAGCGGCATTGGATAGAAGGGGATGAGATTAGTGGAGCATCAGAATGACGGCGTGAACACAATCGAACAGGAAGAGGAACTAAGCGAGCTGCTGCAAATTCGGCGCGATAAGCTGGATGAACTGCGGGCGCTCGGCGTAGACCCGTTCGGACAGAAGTTCGTGCGTACGCATCAAGCGAAGGAGATTCTTGACGCGTATCAAGAGACGACGAAGGAAGAGCTCGAGGGGCAGTCGATCGAGGTCAGCCTGGCCGGCCGTATCATGCAGAAGCGCGGCATGGGCAAGGCTTCGTTCGCCCATATTCAGGACTTGTCCGGCAAGATTCAGATCTATGTGCGCCAGGACACGGTAGACGAGAACAAGTACCAGGCGTTCGACCTGCTCGATCTCGGCGATATCGTCGGCGTCAAGGGAACGGTATTCAAGACGAAGACGGGCGAGACGTCCGTGAAGGTGAAGGAACTGGAAGTGCTGACGAAGTCGCTCCTTCCGCTGCCGGAGAAGTATCACGGCCTGAAGGACGTGGAGCTGCGCTATCGCCAGCGCTATGTCGACTTGATCATGAATCCGGACGTGCAGCAGACGTTCGTGTCCCGTTCGCGGATCATTCAGTCGATGCGCCGTTATCTGGACGCACGCGGCTATCTGGAAGTCGAGACGCCGACGCTGCATGCAATCGCGGGCGGCGCATCGGCACGTCCGTTCATTACGCATCATAATGCGCTGGACATGCAGCTCTATATGCGGATCGCGATCGAGCTTCATCTGAAGCGGCTGATCGTGGGCGGGCTGGAGAAGGTGTACGAGATCGGCCGCGTCTATCGGAACGAAGGCATCTCGACGCGTCACAACCCGGAGTTCACGATGATCGAGCTGTACGAGGCTTACGCCGATTATAAGGATATTATGGCGCTCACCGAGAACCTCATCGCGCATATCGCGCAAGAGGTGCTGGGCTCTACGACCATTACGTACCAAGGCACGGAAGTGAATCTTGCGCCGCCGTGGCGCCGCGTCTCGATGGTCGACCTCGTGAAGGAAGTGACCGGCGTCGACTTCAGCGGACAGATGAGCGACGAAGAAGCGCACGCGCTCGCCAAGGAGCATAAGGTTCAGGTCGAGCCGCATATGACGTTCGGCCATATCGTGAATGCGTTCTTCGAGACGTTCTGCGAGCATACGCTCATCCAGCCGACGTTCGTGACGGGACATCCGGTCGCGATCTCGCCGCTGGCCAAAAAGAGCGAAGCAGACCCGCGGTTCACCGATCGGTTCGAGCTGTTCATCGTGGCACGGGAGCATGCGAATGCCTTCACCGAGCTGAACGATCCGATCGATCAGCGCGAGCGGTTCGAGGCGCAGCTCGTCGAGCGCGAGCACGGCAATGACGAAGCGCATGAGATGGACGAAGACTTCATCCGCGCGCTGGAATACGGCATGCCGCCGACAGGCGGACTCGGAATCGGCATCGACCGCTTGGTGATGCTGCTCACGGATGCGCCGTCGATCCGTGACGTGCTGCTGTTCCCGCTTATGCGGGAGCGGGCTGGGGAATAGTAAGTTCGGATGCGGGCCGGGGATGCCATCCTCGGCCCTTTTGGCTATTCTAGCTGCCATAACCGGGAGGGTGAATGAATGGAGGAGCATGGGCAAACACTTATCGAATTGATGGTCGTCGTGATCATCGCTTTTCTCATTCCGATTGTCTTGGAACGATTCAAGATACGGGCGCTGCCGCTTGTCGTAGCGGAAATTATCGCAGGTCTGGTGCTAGGCAAGAGCGGCTTCAACGTCATCGGGGAAGATCCGTGGCTCGAGCTGCTCTCGCTCTTCGGTTTCATCTATCTGATGTTCCTGAGCGGGCTCGAGATCGACTTCACGGGATTCGGGCGGAAGCGAGCCCGGCAAGGGGAGCCGAATCCTCCGGTAACGGCTGCCCTGATCTTCATCATTATACTCGGCGTATCCTATGGTCTATCGCTCCTATTGGTCGAGATGGCACTGGCCGAGGATCCGTACCTGATGACCATTATCATCTCGACCATCTCGCTCGGCGTCGTGGTCCCCGTGCTGAAGGGCAGACGGATGCTGAACGAGCCGCTTGGCCAAATTCTGCTGCTGGTGACGGTCATCGCGGATTTCGTCTCGATGATTCTGTTGTCCGTCTATATCAGCGTGCAGTCGGGTAGCATGACCAGCATGCTGCTGCTTGTCTTGTTCTTCGTGGCGGTCATTGCCGTCTATATGCTCATTAAGCGATTCTCGATTCCGGCGCTCGCGGGACTGCTCAGCCACGGGACGATTCAGCTCGCCATGCGGTCGACGTTCGCGCTGTTGTTATTGCTTGTCGTGCTGTCGGAGAGTCTGGGCGTGGAAAATATTTTGGGCGCGTTCTTGGCCGGGGTTACCGTGTCGCTGCTGCGTCCTTCGAAAGATTTTGTGCGTCAGCTGGATTCGTTCGGGTACGGCTTCTTGATTCCGATCTTCTTCATTATGGTGGGCATCAACCTGGAAATCTGGGAGCTGTTCACGGATTGGAAGACGGTTCTCTTGATCCCGGTCCTGCTGCTCTTCATCTTCATCTCCAAGATCGTGCCGACGCTCCTGCTGCGCAGATGGTTCGATTGGCGGACGGTTCTGGGGTCCGGCGCGCTGCTGTCTTCGACGCTCAGTCTCGTAATTGCCGCGTCGACGATCGCGCTGGAACTTGGGCTCATAACGGACTCCGTGTACGGCGCCTTGATACTGGTCGCGATCATCAGCTGCATCATCTTCCCGGTGCTGTTCAATCGCTACGTGCCGGAGCCGGTGCAGAAGCAGCCGGCAATCGGGATCGTCGGGGCGAATCATATGACGCTGCCGATCGTGCCGGATCTTGCAGCTAACGGTTACCGCGTGAGCTTATATAGCGTGAACTTCCCGGAGCAGGAGCGGGGGCAGGACCGAGGCGAAGGCGTAAGGATCGTCGATGTGCCTTCGCTGGACAAGCAGGTGCTGGTCAATGAAGGGTTGTTCGACCACGACATCCTTGTGTTCGGCACGTCCGATGACGAGGAGAACATTCGGCTGGCGGAAGAGGCGAGGGCGGTCGGCAAGGAGCGGATCGTGCTTCGCGTCGAGAACCCGGAGCTCTACGAGATGCATCATCGCCAGGGCTATACAGTGTTCTCGACGCTTCATGCATCGCGAACGCTGCTGCGGGCTTTGGTAGAACAGCCGACCATGGTGCGGCTGTTCGCTTCGGAGAGCGATACGACGCGCGAGATTGTCCTAAGCAACAACGAATTCCATCAGATGCTGCTGCGCGAGTTGCCGCATCTAGGCGGAGTGTTGATCCTGCGCGTATTCCGCAACAATTCGTTCTTGATCCCGCATGGCAATACCGAGCTGCTGATCGGGGATCGGCTGCTCGTATCGGGTACGCCTGAAGATTTGGACAAGCTATCGGCAGCGATCCGATAGGCATGAAGACGGACCTGCAGCATCGCTGCCGGTCCGTTATTTATGGAGAAAGGGACTGGGAATAAGGGGTAGAAAACTTTTTTGCATAAGAGGGTTGCATTTGGGTAGGCATTCGTAGTATATTATTCAAGTCGCCGCTGAGAGGCAGGCGGCACGAAAGACCAAGCAACACAAGCAATTGTTCCTTGAAAACTGAACAACGAGCGAACTGCCCTAACGATCCTTGGATCGTTAGAAAAGCAATACAAGTAATGAGCTATATCAGCTTTTCTTTAATGGAGAGTTTGATCCTGGCTCAGGACGAACGCTGGCGGCGTGCCTAATACATGCAAGTCGAGCGGACCTGATGGAGTGCTTGCACTCCTGATGGTTAGCGGCGGACGGGTGAGTAACACGT
>JAEWJS010000103.1 GCA_023386495.1 Bacillota bacterium
ACCAGATGCCGGGCGACATCGAATCGTACTACCAAGAAGCGGGACGCGCGGGACGCGACGGGGAAGAGAGCGACTGCGTCCTGCTGTTCGAGCCGCAGGACATGCAGATTCAGCGCTTCCTGATCGAGCAGGGCACCGGCGATGATTCGAGGAAGGCCATCCAGAACGGCAAGCTTCATGCGATGATGAACTACGCGAGAACCGAGCGCTGTCTGCAACGGTATATCGTCGAATACTTTGGCGAAGGCGACGTCGCGGACTGCGGCAAGTGCAGCAGCTGCCTAGACAAGAGCGAAGCGCTCGACGTTACGGCAGACGCGCAGATGGCGCTGTCATGCGTAGGGCGGCTCAAGGGACGGTTCGGCGTGACGACGTCTGCCAAGGTGTTGAAGGGCTCGCGCGATAAGCGCATTCTCGACTTCGGGCTCGATCGGCTCACGACGTACGGGCTAATGCGAAGCAGGCCGGAGAAGGATATCACGGATCTGCTGTATTGGCTCGTGTCCGAAGGCATGATCCACCTGACCGAAGGGCAGTATCCGACCGCGTCGCTCACGGCGAAGTCGATGCCGGTGCTGGAGGGACAGGAGAGGCTGTACCGCAAGCGGAGAACAACGGCCGGCAGAAGCCAAGCAGGATCGGCGGCAGGCAGCTTCTTGACGGCCGGGGGATCGCGCGTGTTCGAGGCGCTGCGCGCTTGGCGCAAGGAAGCGGCGCTGTCGGAGGGCGTGCCTCCGTTCATGCTGTTCTTCGATGCGGCGCTCCGCGAGATGGCGGACGCTATGCCGCGATCGATGGAGCAGCTGCTGCAGATCAAGGGCGTCGGCACGGCCAAGGCGCAGAAGTACGGACAAGACGTGCTGCGCATTATTAGCGAAACGGCAGGAGAGCCGGCGACTTCCGCAGTGGCGGCAGAAGCGGGCTTCGCTGCAGGCGAGGGCACTGCATCCCGGTCGGCGGCAGCTCGTCCAGCCGATTCCGATCAGCCCAGCCATCTCGTGACCTGGGCCATGTACGAGCAAGGCGCCTCGATCCAAGTCATCGCGGCCGAACGCGGCATGAGTGCCGTGACGATCGAGGGCCATGTGCTGCGGTGCGCCGAGGAAGGGCTAGACCTCGATTGGTCTCGGATTATGACGGACGAGCAGGAAGCGCTGATTATGCAGGCGGCTGCGGAAGCCGGCGAGGAGAAGCTTAGACCGATCAAGGATCTGCTGCCGGACGACATCGATTATTTCATGATTAAGGCGGCCTTGACGCGATGGAAGATCGCCGGTTCCGCTTAAGCTGGGGGAAACGCATGCGCTTTTGTCAATCGCAGACGGATTTAGTATACTAGTCGGTAGAGCTAACCAGCGTTACGATTCGAAACCCAATACAGGAGGTTGCCCAGATGTATCAATTCGTTACGTTTCTACACACGATCGGCGCAGTCGGCATGGGCTTGTACCTGCTGCTGCCATTCCTGGTCGGCCGCGTCACGCAGCTGACCGGCGACGGACAGGCAGGGCTCGCGGACGGTCTCGTCTTCGCGAACCGCATCGCGCAGTATTGCTTGATTCTGCAGCTCCTGACCGGCGGCTATATGATGTCGGAATCCGAGTACTCGGTGCTCTGGATGGTGCTCGTTACCCTGCTGTTCCTCGCGATCGCCGCGCTCGGCGGCATTGCGGCCAAGCCGCTCAAGCGCATCGCGGCAGCGATTCAATCGGGACAGAGCGCATCGGCGCATATCGCCCGCGTCCGCATGTTCAGCATCATCATTCTGATCTTGTACATCGCGATTATTTATCTGATGCAGTACCCGGATTACCGGGGATAGCGCGCCGAATCGGCTGCAGAAGTTGGGGAGGATGGACGACGAGATGACAACGCATTCACCGGAATTGATTACGTTCGGAGAGACGATGGCATTATTCATGGCGCCGGACTACAAGGGATTGGACCAAGTGTCCGGCGTGGAGCAATCGTTCGGCGGGGCAGAGAGCAATCTGGCCATCGGCGCGGCCCGCTTGGGCGCGTCGGTCGGCTGGTTCGGCGCGCTCGGCGACGATCCGTTCGGTACGCGAATCTTGAAGGCGGTAAGGGGCGAGGGCGTGGACGTATCGCGCGCGCGCCGCGTTCCCGGCGAGCAGACCGGCTTGATGTTCCGGGACAATCCGGGCGGCAAGCTGTCCGTCCATTACTATCGCAAGCATTCGGCGGCAAGCCGGATGCAGCCGTCCGACCTGGATGAAGCGTATATTCAAGGCAGCCGCATCCTGCACGTGACGGGCATTACTTGCGCGATCAGCGAGACGGCGCGCGAGACGCTGATTGCCGCGGTACGGATCGCCAAGGCGGCCGGCGTGAAGGTGTCCTTCGACCCGAACCTGCGGCTGAAGCTGTGGAGCATCGAGGAAGCAAGGCGCGTATTGCTACCGATCGCGGCCGAGGCGGATTATTTTCTGCCTGGCTGGGATGAACTGGCACTCTTGTACGATACGGACGACGAGCAGGCGATCTTCGCTGCGTTGAACGAGCTGAACGCCACCTCCGTGATTAAGGGCTACGGCGAGAAGACGCTGGTGCTGGAGAACGGCAGCCGCACCGAAGTCCCGTTCTACAAGGCAGACAAGGTCATCGATACGGTGGGCGCGGGAGACGGATTCTGCGCGGGCTTCCTGAGCGGATTGCTGCAGGGCAAGTCCACGGTAGATGCTGTCCGCATCGGCAGCATCTGCGGTTCGCTGGCCGTTCAAGGGCGAGGCGACTGGGAATCGCTTCCGGATCGCGGCGCGGTTGAGCGGCTGCTTGAAGACCGCAAATGGGTAGAACGTTAAGCGACAATGCGAACGTACGAATGAGAACGCCGCTGGGATCCGATGGGATTCCGGCGGCGTTCTTTATGGCATGCGGCAATAGGCGGCGGTGTGCATCCGATCGGAAGTTTCGTTATAATGGTTAGATATGCAAGGCAGTTCAGACAGTATTCATGAGCTAAGGAGTTGCGCGATGAGCGAGATCGATAGACTGGGCGGCGGCGAGTCGGTCGTTAAGGCCGCAGGGACCGCCCAGCGGAAGGCGGAGCACATTCGTATATGCCTGGAAGAGGAAGTGCAGGGCAGCGGGATCACGACCGGGCTGGAGCGTTATCGATTCCGGCATCTCGCATTGCCGGAGCTCGATTATCAGGCTATCGACACCCGCGCTTCCTTCCTAGGACGCGCAGTCAAGGTGCCGCTCTTGATCAGCTCCATGACAGGCGGAACCGATAAGGCAGGCGCCATCAACGAGCTGCTGGCCGAGGCAGCCGAGTCCCGAGGGTGGGCGATGGGGCTCGGCTCGATGCGCGCGGCTATCGAGAATGAGGCGCTGGCTGACAGCTTTCGCATTCGCCGCAGCGCGCCGTCGATTCCGGTGCTTGCGAACCTCGGTGCGGCGCAGCTTCGCAAGGGATACGGCGTCGACCAGTGCCGCCGTGCGGTCGAGCTGGCAGAGGCGGACGGTCTCGTGCTCCATCTGAACGGGCTGCAGGAGGTGTTCCAGGCGGAAGGCGATACCGAATGGGCCGGCTTGTTAGACCGCATCGAGGACCTCTGCCGGAGGCTGGAGGTGCCTGTCGGCGTTAAGGAGGTCGGTTGGGGCATCGACGGGGACACGGCCGTTCGGTTGACGAATGCCGGCGCGGCATTCATCGACGTGGCAGGGGCCGGCGGAACTTCCTGGAGCCAGGTCGAGAAGCATCGCGGCCATGACCCGATCCGGCGCCTCGCGGCCGAGGCATTCACGGACTGGGGCAATTCGACCGCAGCCTGCATTGTCGACGTGCGCGCGCGGCTGCCGCAAGCGGTGATCGTCGCAAGCGGAGGCCTTCGCCACGGCGTAGATGCGGCCAAGGCGATCGCGCTTGGCGCGAACCTTGCCGGTTATGGCCGGTCATTGCTCGCAGGTGCCGCGGAAGGGGATCGCGAGCAGCGAGCGGCTGCGGTCGATCTGCAGCTGGAGAGAATCGAATTCGAGCTGCGCGCCGCGATGTTCGGCATCGGCGCGGGCAGCATCGAATCGCTGCGGGATACACAGCGGCTCGTTGAGGCTCGCTGACTGGCGCACAACCATCGTGTACGAGGGAGGGACCGCAATGTCAGAATGGTTCGAACGCAGCTTCGGCTCGGATTACATGATCGTGTACAAGCACCGCGATTGGGACGATGCCGTACGCGAGGTACGCTCCATGATGGGGCTGCTGCGGCTTCCCGCAGGCGCGGAGGTGCTTGACGTCGGCTGCGGCATGGGCCGGCATGCGTTAGCGCTGTCAGATATGGGCTATAAGGTGACAGGCATCGATCTATCGGACACGCTGCTGCGTCACGCCGCGGCGCAGGATAGCGGGAAGCAAGTGGAATGGGTGCGGGGAGACATGCGGAACATGCCGTTAAGTACTGGCCGCTATGCGGGAACGGTCAATTTCTTCACGTCCTTCGGCTATTTCGAGACCGAGGAAGAGGATGCCGGCGTACTGCGCGAGCTGCGCCGAGTGCTGCGGGATGACGGCAAATTTCTAATCGATTTCTTGAATCCGATACTGGTAGAGAGCCGGCTTGTCCCGCATTCGCAGCGCGTGGACGAGGAGACGGGGTGGCTGATCGAGGAGACCCGGCGCATCGAGGGAGGGGCGGTCGTGAAGCACATCCGGATCGCGGAGCCGGACGGCACCGAGCGCAGCTACACGGAGCGCGTGCGGCTCTACTCGCTCGAGTGGTTCGAGGAGCATCTGGAGCAAGCGGGACTGCGGCTCGAAGCAGCGTACGGCAATTACGAAGGAGCATGCTATGACCGCGATCGGTCCGAGCGGTTAATTGTGATAGGAGCAGTGATAACCCCATGATCGGAGAAAGCAGCAAGAGCAAGGCTTCGACCGTAACGATGCACGAGGATGGCTGGATTCGGGTGAAGGTGCCGCTTCCGTTCTCGCTTCGCTACGTGAACGCGTATTTGATTCCGGATCAGGACGGATACACGCTGATCGACCCGGGTCTGCGGACAGCGGACGCGGAAGCGGTATGGCAGGAGGCGCTTCGCCAGAGCGGCATCGCGATGCGGGACATCGCCCGCATCATGCTGACGCATCACCATCCCGACCATTACGGGCTGGCGGGCTGGTTCCAGACGCAGACCGGTGCGCCGGTCTACATGTCGGAGCGCTCGCATGCGTATGCCCGCTGGTTGTGGGGGGAAGACAGGGCATTCGATGCGGACTTGGTCGCGCTGTATGCGCGGCACGGCATGCCGCAAGACGTCCTCGACACGATGGGACCGCATCTGGAGAGCTTCGTGGAGAAGGTCGAGCCCCAGCCTTCGGTCACCTATATAAGCGGCGGCGACAGGATGGCAATCGGCGGGGGGCAATGGGAGACGATTCCGGTCGACGGCCATGCGAACGGCCAGCTCTGCCTATACGATGCGGACCGGCAAATCATGCTCTGCGGCGATCAGGTGCTGCCCGAGATTACGCCGAATATCAGCGTCATGCCCGGCGAGCCGACGAATGTGCTGCAGCAATTTTTAGACAGCCTGGAGCAGTTGTCCCGCTATGAGGTCAGGATCGCTTATCCCGGACACCGGGAGCCTTTCACCGATTGGCGAGGCAGAATCGCGCAGATCATCGCGCATCATGGACGAAGGCTGGACCAGATGGCGGAGATGCTGGATACGCCGTTAACGGCTTACGAAGTATGCGTCACGACGTTCGGTGAGCGGATCGCCGGCAATGCGCATAATCTGCGATTTGCCATGTCCGAGACGTTGGCGCATCTGGAGCATCTGGTGCTGCAGGGGCGGGCGTCTCTTGAAGAAAGCGAAGTAGGCGGCCGCATTGAGGCTGCCTATCTGCGGCAGCGCTAGAACAAGAATAGACCGTCAAGGGCCAATGAAGCCCATGACGGTCTGTTCTTGTTATGACTTTCCTCGTTTGTGGAAAGCCACCCTAAAACAATGAGGTGGGAATATAACCCGTATATAAACGATGCTGTTCAAGATTACTACCAACAGCTTCTATGGGAATCTCCACTCGTTTATCCATACTTCGTTGATGTGAGGTGAATAGTTAAACTGAAGAACTATACTCACCTAGAAACACATGAACTTCCCCCACATTGGCAGGATATTGTCAAGGAGCAGGACCATGATGCGTTATCGGGTACGCTATTTCCCGATTTGACAAGCTTTTTGACATTGTATAAGATTGTACTTATATAAGTTGTAACTTGTATAAGAGGAGCGATGAGCATGACTGACCCTTCTATGGGAATCGATCTGCAGAAGAGTTTAGGATTGGTGGCGCGCACAGTGTCTGAGGAGCTCGAGAAGGAAGGAAGACGCGTACGCAAGGTCACGCTTGAGCGAACCTATGCGACCAACGTCGAAGATCTCTGGGATGCGGTGACGAATCGAGAGCGGTTGGCCCGTTTCTTCACGCCGGTCAGCGGCGAATTGCAGCTCGGAGGCCGTTACCAGGTCGAGGGCAATGCGGGAGGCACGATCACCGAATGCATTCCGTTGAAGGGATTCGCTGCGACCTGGGAGTTCGGGGGCGGACGAAGTTGGATCGAGGTGCGTTTCGCCCCGGAGGGAGAAGATCGAGCACGACTGACGTTGACCCATAGTTGCCCAGTGGACGACCATTGGGAGAAGTTCGGGCCTGGGGCCGTGGGGATCGGTTGGGATCTTGCTCTGGTCGGGTTGGAGGCGCACTTTACGATTGAGGGGTTCGATCGTGAGGCCGGAGAGTCCCTCATGATCTCCGACGTAGGAAAGCGATTTATGATCGACGCCAGCGAGGATTGGGGAAGAGCGGCTCTTGCGGGTGGGGAGGCTCCGGCACAAGCGCAAGCTGCCGCTAGGCGGACGGCTGCTTTTTACACGGGCGAGGAGGTTCAGGAGGGCTAAGATGAATGCGTTCGATGTTCTTGGCGATCCGGTGCGTCGTCGTATTCTGGAGTTGCTCGCGGAGAGCGAGCAGCGTTCGGGCGATATCGTCGAAGCGATCCAGCATGACTTCGGTATCACGCAGGCTGCCGTCTCGCAGCATCTTCGCATTCTCCGGGACAGCGGCTTCGCCCGTGTACGCGTCGATGGTCCGAGGCGCATCTACTCGGTCGATGCCCAGCCGTTGCAAGAGGTCGACGAATGGCTGAATCGCTTCCGAGTCTTTTGGGAGTCGAAGCTTGACGCGCTCGAGTTGGAAATCAGGAGAGGCAAGAAGGAGCGGAGAGGGCGCGAAAGCGGACCGGATTCGCTATAGATTGCGTATGGTTGACAAATTAGGAGGTGCAATAGGGTATGAAAAAGGTTGCGTCGTTTCTCATGTTTGAAGGTAACGCTGAGGAGGCTATGAATTATTACGTTTCTTTGATTGAAGATTCATCTGTGACAAGCATTGTCCGTTACGGACCAGAAGGACCAGGCAAAGAAGGGAGTATTGTGCAAGCAACCTTCACTTTAAAAGGCCAAGAATTTATGTGCATCGACAGTCATGTTAAGCATGCTTTTACATTCACGCCTTCTTTCTCTATCTTCGTGACTTGCGATACGGAAGACGAAATCGACAGGTTATATGGCGTTTTGCCCGAAGGAGGCAAAGTTCTAATGCCAATTGGGGATTATGGTTTTAGCAAAAAATTCGGTTGGATTGTGGATCGATTCGGCGTTTCCTGGCAACTGAACCTTCCTTGAGGAAGGCTTTAACGAAGAGCGCAAGTGCGGAAGCGGTGGAGCCGATCCATCGCTTCTCTTTACGGTCAAGTGTTATCACTGACCAAATGGCTACATGGCAGCCAATCAAACTATATTGGGGGAGGATGTTATGATAGAGAGTTCGACTGATCATCTTACATTGGAAATACCGCAAATCGCTTATGATGGGGGAGCATTAGACACGCTCTGGGATAATCATGCATTATCAATTGACTGGTTCGAACAGCACATGGGGCTGGTTCCGACCGTTAGAGCAAATAAGGAACACTTCCGATTTGATTCCAACAGCCAGATCGAGATGATGACGTTTTACCCTAACATGTTCAATTTGCACTCTATCCTTACATCGCAACGCCTTGTCCATCTCTATGCGGAGCGAGGGATAGACCCAAGCATTCGATGGTGTTTTAAAACGAAAAATTTAAATAAGGAACATACCTATCTAAAACAAAACAATATACGGGTATCAGATATGTACGACGGCCCGGGTAATCGAAAATATTTTGACTTTTGGGCAACAGCAGAAGGGACGAGGTTGACTGCCGTTGAAGCACCTGAGCTTCCAGAATCTTGTCAACGTTACACGATCGGTTTTATACGGATCGGTGTTTCTGATCTGGATGAAGCGCTTTGTTGGTACGAGAAATTCCTGGGGTTTGAGTATGTTACCCGGAGCACACTTGGGGACTGGGCTGAAATGAAAACGCTTTGTGTAGAAGATATCGAGGGTCAGAGAGTGACCCCTATCTCGAAAAACTATACCATTTATCTGGAAAAGTCGTTCGAAGAAAACCGTAACGGTCCTATTGACGGAACCGCAAGGCCTTATTTTCTTATCGAAGACAGGCAACAATTCGAACAATATCATAAAACCTTGCGTGTAAATGGTGTAGTGGTGTCACCCATTACAGAGGGATTCGGGACTTTTCATTTTTACGATCCTGACGGAAATCGATTGAATGTATGGCATTATTAAAGTAACAGGATGTTACTACTTAGTCGTAGTAACATGCCTTTGGGTTAACAGGCAGATTAGTTTAGCCTGTACATGATTTCCAAGCGGTTGACAGGGAAATTTATCCCATGTTAGTATTATTCTAACTGATACGAACGGAGGGGTTACGTGTGTTAAATTAATTCTTCGATAATCTTTGCACAATGAACTAAATAGTTGTTTCAGGCTATTTTGTGTGCATAGTAATCGAAGAATGGTTTACCACCGCGGTAACCTGGTTTAGTTATATGCGATTGGGGACAGAGGTAACTCTATTCTTATGTCGGATTGACTGGATTTGAAGTGAATGAAAATGAACCCTTGTGTGATCTATCCGATGACTTGACTACGAGTCTATAAGGGTAATCATTTCATTGCGTTCATTCTTATTCTCTTTTTCGATTACTGTATACACAGGCTCATAGCCTGTGTTTTTTATTTTGTATATAGACATTGGAGGAATTCACATGAACGAACGATTAATAAAAGTAGATGGAATTAATTTATGTACCGACAGTTTCGGAAAACCGGTTAACCCGGCCATTTTGCTGATTATGGGTGCGCAGTCCTCATTGATTTGGTGGGAAGAAGAATTCTGCCAGCGTTTAGCAGATGCAGGTCGTTTTGTAATTCGTTATGATAACCGCGACGTTGGACGTTCAACAACTTACGAACCTGGTCAACCGGGTTATACATTCGAAGACATGGCAGATGATGCCGTCAGAGTATTGGACGCCTATAAGGTTGAGCAGGCGCATATCGTAGGCATGTCCATGGGTGGGATCTTGACTCAAATTATAGCTCTGCGGCATCCGGAGAGAGTACGAACTATTACCCTCCTATCTACGTCCAATTTTGCTCCGCATCTCCCCCCGATGGAGGAAAGGATTATTGATTTTTTCTCGAATATGGGGATTATAGACTGGACTAACGAACAATCGGTAGCCGAATTTGCTATTGAGAGATCAAGAATCCTTGTGGGTTCAAAGCATCTTTTTGATGAGGACAAGGTCGCTGTTTTGGCTAAAAAGGAATTTGCTAGAAGTAACATGATGGCCAGCATGACGAACCACACCGTGCTGACAGGAGGAGAATCCTATCTAGTTAGGACGAGTGAAATACATGTACCCGCTCTGATTGTGCACGGTACTGAAGATCCCATTATCCCTTATGAACATGGAAAGAATCTTGCCAACGAGATTCCGGGTGCGGTTTTGCTGACATTGGAAGGGACGGGGCATGAACTTCATTACGATGATTGGGATTTAATAATCGATGCTATCTCAAAGCACACTTCAATCCAGAATCAGTTCAGCTAACGGGATACGTTATCTTCATGACAACAGCGGCGGTCTAAGACTTTATTCCACAAGTCTTGGTCCGCCGCTGCTTTGTTGTGAGGCATAACCGGAGCGCTTAGTCGAGCGGCGGTTCCGTGACGCCCTCGCGCTCGGCCTGCTTGCGGTGCGCGATCCGGCTGCTGGCCGATGCCGCGACGGCGCCGACGATATCGTCCAGGAAGGTATGGATCTCCCCGTCCTTCTTGTCGTTGAGCCGCTGCAGCACGCCGGGCTTCAGCTTGTCGATGTAGCCGAAGTTCGTGAACCCGATGCTGCCGTATACGTTCACGATTGACAGCGCCAATATTTCATCGACGCCGTACAGCCCCTCATCGTTCTTGACCATGGCCTGGAGCGGCGGGAACAGCTTGCCTTCTTCAGCCAGTATGTCGAGTTGAATGCCGGTCAGCACGGCATTCTGCACTTCGCGCTTGGACAGGACGGCATCTACATGAATTTCGCACTCCTCGATGGTCAGATCAGGGAAGTAAGGCGATTGCAGCACGATGACGAGCTCGGCGATCTGACGCCGCGTTACGCCGCGCTTCGCAAGCCAATCCTTCGTCGCTTCCGCGACTTCCTTGCTATTCAGCACATATTTGCTTGGGTCGGACATGTCGGTCACCTCGTATTCGAATATTGGACATAAGTGGTCTAAAAAAAGGAAGGGCTCGTATACATAGTACTACAAAACAGAGGTTGTACCAAATGCTGGTCAAGCTTGGAAACGGAACCTAAATCTTAGGAGGCAGGAAGACATGAGTCGAACGCGCAAGTGGAAAAGAATGATGGCAGTCGGCGTAATGACGCTGCCGCTCGTAACGGCAGGCTGCGGTCTATTGGCCGGCGAGAAGAACAGCCAAGCCATCGACCCCCCGCAGCAGCAGTACGAAACGGATCCCGAGAAGGAGCAATCCTCCGGCTTGGAAGAGCAGGCGACAGCAGGCAGCTTGATGCCGCTTACCGTCTACTTGAAGGACAGGGGCGGCTACGTTGCGCCGGTCACGATCATGACGCCACAGGATGAGACGGAGGAAGCCGGACGCAAGGCGCTCGAGATGCTCGTCGACGAAGGGGCATATGCAAGCGAGCTGCCGGAGGGCTTCGAGGGCCTGCTCCCGAAAGGGACGCAGATCAACGGCATCGATCTGGTGAAAGATCAGAAGCTTGCGATCGTCGACTTCTCGGGACCGTTCGCCGATTATAATGCGGCAGAGGAGCGGCGCATGCTCGAGGCCGTAACTTGGACATTGACCGGCCTGCCCGATGTCGAGCAGGTGCAGATCTGGTTCGAAGGCGCGCCGCTGAACGAGATGCCGGTGGACGGCTATCCGCTGAACGATCCGCTCAGCCGCGGGATGGGGATCAACCTGGAGCTGGGAGCCGGCGTAAGCTACAGCCATTCCATGCCGGTGACGCTCTACTTCTCGGCCTTGTCGGACGAAGGCGAACAGTATTACGTTCCGGTCACGCGATTGGTCGAACGCGACGGCGAGCGGGCGAAGGCAGCGCTGCAGCAGCTGATCGAAGGTCCTGCGCGCGGCGTGGAACTGAACGGCGTCATGACGCAGGACATCGAGGTAAAGGCTGTGACGGTCGATGGCGATACGGCAGTCGTCGAGCTGGACGATGCTGCCTACGAACAAGGACAGCCTGCGCCGGCGGAGATGCTGCAAGCGGTCGTCCTCTCCGTGACCGAGAACTCGTCTGCGAGCAAAGTGCAGATTCGCGTGAACGGCATGTCGGAGGTCGTCGACACGGAGAACCGTTCCTACAGCGAGCCCGTGGAGAGGCCGGACCGCGTCAATGCGCTGAAGGCATAGGCGGCTGCGGCATGAACAAGAGGAAGGCCGGATCACCGGCCTTCCTCTTCGGCATCCCGGCTTCAAGGAATATGCTGGGGACGCGCGAAGATGCTTTTCCGAATGGAGTCTGGTAAAATGGTGACGAATCGCGCGGCATCAGGCGAGGACAGAACAATCGGGAGGCTATGCGAATGAGGAACGACAAGCGGACGAACGACCAGCTTCGTCCGGTCACGATACAATTGAATCCGAACAAATATGCGGAAGGCTCCGTCTGGATCGAGATGGGCGAGACGAAGGTGCTCTGCACCGCGACGGTGGAAGAGCGGGTACCTCCGTTCATGAAGGGGCAGGGCAAAGGCTGGGTGACGGCCGAGTATTCGATGCTGCCGCGCGCGACGCAGAGCCGCAATCAGCGCGAGGCCGCGAAGGGCAAGCTGACGGGCCGGACGATGGAGATCCAGCGCCTGATCGGCCGCGCACTTCGCTCCGTCGTCGATCTGCAGGCATTGGGCGAGCGGACGATTACGCTGGACTGCGATGTCATCCAGGCAGACGGCGGCACGCGCACGACATCGATCACGGGCTCCTTCGTCGCGCTGGCCCTTGCAGTACATAAGCTGTCCGGTCATCATGCGTATTCCAAATACCCGATCACCGATTATCTGGCTTCCGTCAGCGTAGGGGTCATCGGCGAGCAAGCGATGCTTGACTTGAATTATGAAGAGGATTCGAGGGCGAAGGTCGACATGAACGTGGTCATGACGGGCACGGGCAAGTTCGTCGAAATTCAAGGAACGGGCGAAGACGCTCCGTTCTCGCGCCAAGAGCTGGATGCGCTGCTCGGGCTGTCGGAGACCGGCATTCGCACGTTGATCGCGAAGCAGCGCGAAGCGCTCGGCGCTGCCGGGGCTCGAATCGGAGGCTCGCTCGTATGATGCTGCAAGGCACGGTTGTCGTCGCGACGCGGAACCCGGGCAAGGTGCGGGAGTTCGCGCACGCGTTCGCGCCGCTCGGCCTCACGGTGAAGAGCATGTTCGATTACGACGGGCTGCCGGCGATCGTCGAGGATGGCAGCACGTTCGCGGAGAATGCGCGGATTAAGGCGCAGACGGTGGCGGATGTGCTCGGCATTGCCGTGTTGGCGGACGACTCCGGGCTCGAGGTCGATCTGCTGGGCGGTGCGCCGGGCATCTATTCCGCCCGTTACGCGGGAGAAGGCGCGGACGACGCGGCGAACAATGACAAGCTGCTGCTGGAGTTGGCCCGTGCGGAGACGCGAGTTGAGCAGCCGGCAGGACTGCCGGACGGCGTGCGAGCGCTCAGCGCAGGCCGATTCGTCTGCGCTTTGGCGCTGTACGACCCGTCCTCACGGAGCTGCATCGAAGCCGCAGGGCATGCGGAGGGCTGGATCGTCGACCGTCCGCTCGGCGAAGGCGGGTTCGGTTACGATCCGCTCTTCTGGGTGGCATCGTACGGCAGGACGATGGGGCAGCTGTCGACGGACGAGAAGCGCGGAATCAGCCATCGGGGCGAGGCGCTCGATAAATTGATCAGAACGATGAAGAGAGCCGCTGAGTAGCGGCTCTCTTCA
The DNA here is from genome assembly GCA_023386495.1 of Bacillota bacterium. Taxonomy (GTDB): domain Bacteria; phylum Bacillota; class Bacilli; order Paenibacillales; family Paenibacillaceae; genus Paenibacillus_I. Next base: position 13,468 of record JAEWJS010000103.1, read on the forward strand.
TCGTTCTATCGCCTATGGGCATGCGATGCAGTCAGATGCGAGGCGTGAACTTCCTGCCTACGATCATGCCGTCTTGGTAGCCGTTCGTTCCGAAATAGTCGCCGGACAGCAGCATATAGAGGCGAGGGTGGATGAGCGGCAGCGCCGAATGCTCGCCGCTGTCTGCCAATAGGGGATGCTTGCCGAGCGCTTCTTGCTTCACGTAGACGATCGCATTCTGCGCATACCACCATTGAACGTTGTCGTTCTGCCATATTTTCCGCCGGACGGCGTCAATCGGTACGTAACCGCACGCCTTGAATTTGGACGCCCAGTAGTCGGGCCACTGCTCGTTCACGTGATGCCTGCCGCCTTGATAGGGGACCGCTGCCGAGAACAGAATGACGTCGCCATGCCGAATTAGGCTCTGGATGAAAGTATCCGCGTCGGAAGCCGGGAGATGCTCGGCGACTTCCAGCGATACGACAAGGTCGAAGCGGCGGCCCAGCGTCAAGGGCTGCGTCAAGTCGTGGGCGATGTACCGTTCGCGCGGAATCTGGAGCATAGCCAGGTCGACGTAATCCCCGTCTACGCCGACGATGTCGCGCACGCCTGCTGCTTGGAATTCCGCCAGCCAGCCGCCTGTGCCGCAGCCGACATCCAATACGCTGGCAGCGGGCAGCAGTTCCTGCACGATCGGGATGATTATCTGTGCGGAACGTCTCGAACCGTCTTGCTGGGTATGGAAAAAAGTCGTGTTATAGCGTGCTTCGTCCTCAACGTTCACGTCGAGCGCTCCTTCTAAGATGGATTTCGATCATCAAGTTGAGTATAAAAGGTAGTGCGCAAGAGGGCAAGACGAGGGTCCGGATCGGATCCCAGTCTTGCCCTCTTGGTTGCTTCATGCCGCTTAGCGGATGGATACGTTGTAATTGCGCAGCCAGGTATCGACCTGCGCCAGGTAGGCGAAGAGCTGCGGACCCGACATGAGCTGGCCGAACCACGGCAGATTCGTGGAGGCGTCCTTCGACTCGGCAATCTCGCGGATGCGCTTGACGTTGATTAAGCGGAGCAGCGGCGAAGAGGGGTCATCCAGGATGCCGAGCAGCCGTCCGCGGACCGCCTCCAGGTAGTTGGGGTTATGCGTCTTCGGATAAGGGCTCTTCTTGCGGGTCAGCACGTCATCCGGCAGGACGCCCCGCAGCGCGCGGCGGAGAATGCCCTTCTCCCTGTCGCCTGCCGTCTTAATCTCCCAAGGGATGTTGAAGACGTAGTCGACAAGCCTGTGATCGCAGAACGGGACGCGTACCTCGAGGCCGACCGCCATGCTCATGCGATCCTTGCGATCCAGCAGCGTAGGCATGAAGCGCGTAATGTTGAGGTACGACATCTCGCGCATCCGCCGCTGCGTCTCGTCTTCGCCGGCCAAATGCGGCACTTCGGCGATCGCCTCGGCATAGCGGGCTTCGATATACTCCAGCGGCTTGATCCAATCGGCGATGTCCGGTGCCAGCAGATCGGCCCGCATGCCTGACGCGAGCGCCCAAGGGAAGGTGTTCGCCGTCAGCGATTCCTCGCGATGGAACCAGGGATAGCCGCCGAATATTTCGTCCGCCGCCTCGCCGGAAATCGCGACGGTCGCGCCTTTCTTAATCTCGCGGCAGAACAAATACAGGGAGGCATCGATATCGGCCATGCCCGGCAAATCTCTTGCCAGCATGGCCGCATCGAGAGCTCCGGCCAGCTCCGGCGTGTCGAACGCGACGTTATGGTGCCGCGTGCCCAGGTGGTTCGTCATGCGCTCGATCCACGGCGCATCGGCGTTCGGCTGGAAGGCATGCGCCTTGAAATGCTTGTCGTTGTCCACGTAATCGACCGAATACGTATCGATCTTGCCCTGCCCTCTCGCGTTGTAGTAGTTGACGGCCAGCGTCGTCAGAGCGCTGGAGTCAAGGCCCCCGGACAGCAGCGTGCACACCGGCACGTCTGAGACGAGTTGACGTTCGACGGTATCCTGCAGCAGCTCGCGAACCTTGGCTGCCGTCGCGTCCAGATCTTCCTCGTGCGTCCGGCTCTCCAGCTTCCAATAGGTGTGTATCCGCGTTCCCGAGCGGTCAACGGTTAAGCATTGGCCGGCCTTGAGCTCGGTCAGGTTCCGATAGACGCCTTGGCCCGGCGTGCGCGCAGGCCCTAGGATGAAGATCTCGGCGAGTCCGTCTGCGCCGACCTCTGCCGGGAAGGAAGGATGCGCGAGAATCGCCTTCGGCTCGGAGCCGAAAATAAATAAGCCGTTCGCGTCGCTGAAGAAAAACGGTTTGACGCCGACGCGGTCTCTCGCTGCGAAGAGCCGCTGTTCGAGCGAATCCCAAACCGCGAACGCGAAGATGCCGTTGAAGCGCTCGATGGCTGCGGGACCCCACTCGATATAGGCGACGAGCAGCACTTCCGTATCGCAGGTCGTCGTGAAGCGGTGCCCGCGATGCTCCAGCTCCCTCTTCAGCTCCAAGGCATTGTAGAGCTCTCCGTTGTATACCGTCACGAACGTGTTGTCACCGACATGCCTTATCATCGGCTGCGCGCCGTTCTCGGGATCGATGACGCTGAGCCGGCGGTGGCCCAGCGCGCAATGCGTCGTAATCCACGTGCCGGAAGCATCGGGGCCGCGAGGCGCAAGCGTATCGGTCATCTGTTCCAGCGCTGCGCTATGTTGCGTCAGATCGTGCGACCAGTCGATCCATCCTGTGATTCCGCACATGTGTCTCAGTCCTCTCCCGTCATGTAATCTATTCGCTGTGCATGTTCCGGCCGAAGCCGTCTAATAAGCGCCCTTCTTGCGCGGTATAGGAGATATATGCGGAATGCAGGCATAAAATGTCTGTCCGACTGGAAGCCTATGCGTGAGAGACCTATGGCGAAGGAGCAGGAACGATGAACTTAATCGATGAAGCATACAGCGCGCGCAAGCCCTATTACGTGTCCGTCGGCGCCAGGCAAATCCTGGAGGATCCTACGGCAGCCGCCTATGAGCTTGTAGTCCAGGCCAATGAAGAAGAGCTGAATAAGCTGCAGGAGCTGTTCGAGGAGTTGGCCAGCATGGAGGAAGCGGAGGCGATTCACTTCGTGAAGCATCCGTTCGCGAACGTCTCGCGCGAACGGATGACGGCGGAGTCCGGGGACTTGACGACACAAATATACAAGTTGCTTCGCGAGCTGGGAACGGACGAGACGAAGGCGCATATCGACAGCATGCACCTCACATAACGGATAGGAGGCTGGATAGCAGCATGGTGGAAGTGCAGGAGGCGGCGCTGCGCCGCATGACGATGAAGGAAGGCCGAATGTGCGGCGAGGTCGAGGTGCTGACGAATGACGCGAATGCGCCGAAAGTGCTCGCTTATTTTGCGGGAGCGGGTGACGGCGACTACGAGCTGCTGGCGATCGTGGGCAATGATGCCGATATGGAGATCGATTGGTACGACAACCCGCTGCACCAGGCCTTCACGGACAAGTCGCAATGGCTCGGGTCGGCCGCAATGGAAGCGGGCGGAGGCGAACGGCAGGCGTTCAAGGAGCAGGTGCTGTCCTTCGGCTCGGTGCGGGACGATCTGGAACGCGAGCTGATGGATTAGATAAGAAGCTACGCAATAGATGAACCCGTTAAGCGCGTGAGGCTTGACGGGTTCATTTGCGCGGTGCGGCAGCGTTATTGAAGGAAGCGCGGCCAGCGAAAATGGAAAGGGCGCTTGGTCGGCTTGATTTTCCCTTCGCGCAGGAAGGTCAGGGACGCATTCAATTCGCCGCCGAACAGAATGATGAGCGAGCTGATATAGAGCCAGATCAGCAGCACGATGATGCCCCCGACGCTGCCGTAGGTCGCCTCGTAGTTGCCGAAATGATTGACGTAGTAGGAGAAGAGCAGCGAGGTCGCGATCCAGCCGACCGTCGCGAAGCAGGAGCCCGGGATGACCTCGCGCCAGCGCAGTCTCCTATTCGGCGTCAGGCGATAGAGCAGCATGAAGACGCCGAACATGGCAGACAGCGGCAAGGCTGCCTTCAGCAGCGACCATAAGGCTTCGAAGCCGGCCGGATAGCCGAGCTGCTCGAACAAGTACTGGCCGATTGGACGACCGAATACGAGCAGCAGCATGGCGATCAGAATGACGAACGCCAGCACGAAGGTAGACAGGAGCGAGACGCCGCGCACCTTCCAGAAGGGACGATTCTCTTCCTCGTCATACGCTTTGTTCAGCGCTTTGATGACCGCATTGATGCCGTTCGACGCTGCCCACAGCGTCGCGATCATCCCGAAGGAGAGCAGCGTTCTGCTACTGCCTCTCGTAACCTCGGCAATAATATCGTCGACGGCCTTGCCTGATTCCTCGGGCAGCAGCCGGATGAGTTCCGCCATGAATTGCTCGCTCGAGAGCTGCATGTAGCCGATCAGGTTCAGGAGGAAAATGAGAAAAGGGAAGAAGGCCAGGATGAGGTAATAGGTCAGCTGCGCGCCGAGCGCCTGCACATCGTCATCTCGGAATCGGCATACCATGTCCTCCGCGAACCGAACGACGGCAGGCCGCGATGCAGGCGGAGGCGTCGATTGAAGATTCCCCATTGGTACCACTCCTCTCGCTGAGATTGAGACAACCCAGGGAAGTCTTGTGCTAGTATATCCGTCCGGACAAGAGATCATGTTGACTGCGGTCTGGACGCTTTCAGAGAATCGAAAAAACCTCCAATCTCAGGGAGTCGAGAGTTGGAGGCGAATATGATCATGCAGGTGAAAAATGGCGTCCCAGGAGGGATTCGAACCCCCGACAACTCGCTTAGAAGGCGAGTGCTCTATCCAACTGAGCTACTGGGACATGTGCATTCAAAGAAGTTGGAGCGGGTGAAGGGAATCGAACCCTCGCCTCAAGCTTGGGAAGCTGGCGTTCTGCCATTGAACTACACCCGCACGCCTGCGTGATAGACGCACTTTTTTGGAGCAAGGGTTATAATAGCACAGGAATGGGTAAAAATCAATGCAGGCCCATGGAGCATTTTTCTTTTTCGCGCTCAGCCGTGCTATACTAGGTTACGGCGAATAGCTGCGCAGCGATCAGCACGCTGCGCGACAGGCAGTACAAGGCGGTGTTTCCTATGACAGAAAGCAATCAAGAACAAGAGAATGCCAAGGATAATGTCTATTTATTCCCGAAGATGCTGGACCATTATCAGATTCAATTAACGCGCATGCTGGAAGCCGAACAGTTCGGCGAAGCGAAGGAACTGCTGCGATTCCTGCTTCAGTGCCGCGGCGAGGACGAACGCCATTACGAAGAGTGGAAGAGTCTGCTCCACTGGATCGAGATGGCTTTTCCCGAAGGGCAAGGATCGGCGGCGCAGGCAGAGGATGCGGACAGCCTCGACGAGCAGGAGCTGCGAAGCCGAGTGCTGCGGCGCGAGCAGAACGACAATTCGGATGAAGCTTATATCTCGCAGGTGCTGCATATCATGCGCGAGCACCCGCTGGTCGAGCAGCAGCTGCTGGCGCTGGAGCGGGCCGTGTTCCTCGAGGGCAATGCGGTCGACGAATCGATTCTGTCGTGGATGGCGGAGGCGGACCTGCATCCAGCCGTGCAATTCAAAGCCTTGCAGGCGCTGCGCCGGCGCGGCGTGACGGGGACGATCGTCATCGATAGGCAGGGCGAACAAGTCGAGGTTGTCATCGAGGACACGCCGTTATCCATGGATGAATTTCCGTCGGCCGTGATGGAGATTCTGGTACGCGTGGAGAGCGTTACGGAGGTATCGGACCCGACGCTGCCGCATTTTGCCCGCGAGCTCTGGAAGGAATGCCTCCAGGCGCTGTACGGCACGAGCGAGTACAAGTGGATGCTCGACGGTGGGGAGGACACGATCGATTGCTGGGCCGCAGCGCTGCATCAGGGGCTCCAGCTAGCGGCATACGGCTCTTCGGACGACGAGGAGATTCGTAATACATACGGAATACCGGAATCGCTGCGTTTTCGGTACGAGCAAGCCGGCAAGGCAATCCGTCGCATCGGGGTGGCGGATATTATGCCGCTGCGGCCTGAACAGCCTTGAAATCGGGGCGGATGTTGATTATAATGGAATGGTTTAAAATCGTGATGAAATTGACGGGTGTGTCAGTTTTGGAGGGGAAGGCATAACATGAAAGCAAGTTGGGAAACAATAGAAAAGAATCTCGGCGTTCTGAACGTCGAAGTGGATGCCGAGCAGGTTACGGAAGCAATCGACAAGGCATTCAAAAAAGTGGTAGCCAAGGTCAACGTACCAGGCTTCCGTAAGGGCAAAGTGCCGCGGGGCATCTTCGAATCCCGCTTCGGCATCGAGAGCCTCTATCAAGACGCGATCGACATCCTGCTGCCAGACGCATACTCGAACGCCGTTAAGGAGACGGGCATCACGCCGGTCGACCGTCCGGAGATCGACGTCGAGCAGTTCGGCAAAGGCCAGACGTTCGTCTTCAAGGCGAAGGTACTGGTGAAGCCTGAAGTGAAGCTCGGCGCGTACAAAGGCGTAGAGGTTCCTGCAGTAACGGCCGAAGTGACGGAAGAAGAGATCAGCGCGGAGCTGGAGCGTCTGCAGCAGCGCCATGCCGAGCTCGTCGTCATCGACGAAGGCGAAGTTCAGAACGGCGACATGACGGTCATCGACTTCGACGGCTACGTGGACGGCGAGCCGTTCGAAGGCGGCAAGGCTGAGCGCTACTCGCTCGAGATCGGTTCGGGTTCGTTCATCCCGGGCTTCGAAGAGCAGATCGTCGGCATGAACATCGGCGATTACAAGGACGTGGAAGTCTCCTTCCCGGAGAACTACCACGCCGAGCATCTGAAGGGCAAGCCAGCCGTATTCAAGGTGAAGCTGCACGAGATCAAGCGCAAGAACCTGCCGGCGCTCGACGACGAGTTCGCGAAGGACGTCAGCGAGTTCGATACGCTGGATGAATACAAGCAAGATCTGGCGGACAAGCTGAAGGAACGTAAGGTCAAAGAAGGCGAGCAGGCCCGCGAGACGGCAGTAGTCGAGAAGGTTGCGGCCAATGCGGAAGTGGAAATCCCGTCCGTCATGATCGACACGGAAGTGGATTACCTGCTGCGCGATTTCGAGAACCGTCTTCGCATGCAAGGCATGAATCTGGACCTGTACTATCAATTCTCGGGTCAAGACGAAGCCGCGCTGCGCGAGCAGATGAAAGCCGACGCCGAGAAGCGCGTGCTGAACAACCTCGTGCTCGAGCAAGTCGCGAAGGAAGAGGGCATTTCCGTCTCCGACGAAGAGATTACGGAAGAGCTCGAGAACCTGTCCAAGTCGTACAACCGCCCGGCTGAAGAGCTGCGCGACATCTTCACGAAGAACGGCAACCTTGAGAACCTGAAGGATGACTTGACGCTTCGCAAGACGATCAAGTTCTTGATCGACAACAGCACGGCAGCTTAAGCGGCCGACGGCTAAGCGGCGTTAAGACGAATCACATAGCGAGACTAAGGCACGTCCTTTAGGCACGTGCCTTATTTCGCCCCATGAACCGTTATACATAATCGTGAACAAGCAGTCTGACTTACGCTACATACATATTGGTTTGTCCCTTCATTTCCGGGTGCGTGCCCGAAATGACATCGCTCTTCGAACATGGTAAAATAAGAAACGTGAAGCTCGAATGCCAAATAGAAAAGAGGTTGGTCGCATGAATCTGGTACCTATCGTGGTTGAACAAAGCAGTAGGGGAGAAAGATCCTACGATATCTACTCCCGGCTCCTACGGGACCGCATCATTTTCCTGGGGAGCGCGATCGACGACGATGTCGCCAATCTCGTCATTGCACAGCTCCTCTTCTTGGCGGCCGACGACCCTGAGAAGGATATCCATCTCTACATCAACTCGCCTGGCGGATCGGTTACGGCGGGGATGGGCATATACGACACGATGCAGTACATCAAGCCGGATGTCTCGACGATCTGCGTGGGGATGGCGGCCAGCATGGGCTCGCTGCTGCTTACCGCAGGCGCGAAGGGCAAGCGGTTCGCGCTGCCGAACAGCGAAGTGATGATTCATCAGCCGCTGGGCGGGGTAAGGGGACAGGCGACGGATATTAAGATTCATGCCGATTGGATTCTGAAGACGAAGCAGAAGCTCAATCAGATCTACGTGGATCGCACCGGACAGCCGTATGAGAAGATCGACCGCGATACCGACCGCGACTACTTCATGAGCGCGGATGAGGCACTGGCTTACGGACTGATCGACAAAGTCGTGACCACGCCTACGGCCGTTAGCGGGAACTAAGAACGAAGGGGTGATCCGATGTTTAAATTCAACGATGAAAAAGGGCAGCTGAAATGTTCCTTCTGCGGCAAGTCGCAGGATCAAGTCCGAAAATTGGTCGCCGGACCCGGCGTATATATATGCGATGAATGCATCGAACTCTGCACCGAGATCGTCGAGGAGGAGCTTGGCCACGAGGAAGAGCTCGACCTGAAGGACGTACCGAAGCCGAAGGACATCCGGACCATTCTGGACCAATATGTCATCGGCCAGGATCAGGCGAAGAAGTCGCTTGCAGTCGCCGTATACAATCATTACAAGCGTATCAATTCGCAGAGCAAGCTGGAGGATGTCGAGCTGCAGAAGTCGAATATCCTGCTGGTCGGCCCTACGGGCTCCGGCAAGACGCTGCTCGCGCAGACGATGGCAAAGATCCTCAACGTGCCGTTCGCCATTGCGGACGCGACTTCCTTGACGGAAGCCGGCTATGTCGGCGAAGACGTCGAGAACATTCTGCTCAAGCTGATCCAAGCGGCAGATTACGATGTCGAGAAGGCCGAGCGCGGCATTATCTACATCGACGAGATCGACAAGGTTGCCCGCAAGTCGGAGAACCCGTCCATCACGCGCGACGTATCGGGCGAGGGCGTGCAGCAGGCGCTGCTCAAGATTCTGGAGGGCACGGTCGCTTCGGTGCCGCCGCAAGGCGGGCGGAAGCATCCGCATCAAGAATTCATCCAGATCGATACGACGAATATCCTGTTCATCTGCGGCGGGGCATTCGACGGTCTGGAACAGCTGATCAAGCGCCGGATCGGCAAGAAAGTCATCGGCTTCAACACGGCCGGCGAAGGCACGAAGGATCTGAAGCCGGGCGAATACTTGTCGATGGTGCTGCCGGAGGATCTGCTGAAGTTCGGGCTGATCCCGGAATTCGTCGGTCGTCTGCCTGTCATCTCGGCGCTTGAGCCGCTTGATGAAGCAGCGCTTATCCGCATCCTGTCCGAGCCGAAGAACGCGCTCGTGAAGCAGTATCAGAAGCTGCTGGAGATGGACAACGTCAAGCTGGACTTCGAGCCGGCTGCGCTGGAGGCCATCGCCAAGGAAGCGATCAAGCGGAATACCGGCGCACGGGGACTGCGTGCGATCATCGAGGGCATTATGCTCGAGGTGATGTACGAAGTGCCGTCCCGCGACGACGTGAACAATTGCATGATCACGGAGAAGGTCGTGCAAGACAAGATTATGCCTGAGCTTACAGCGAAGAAGGGCAAGAAGAAGGAAGAAAGCGCCTAATAGTGAAAACCGTCAATCCACCTTTGCTAGGCGGCTGTCAGAAGCCGCTGCGGCGGGGGTGGACTTTGACGTTCATAGGAGAGAGGACCATGAGACATCGCAAGGATACGGTGCCTGTCAAGGTTGGGAATCTGACGATCGGCGGGAGCAATGAAGTCATTATCCAGAGCATGTGCACGACCAAGACGGCGGATGTCGAGGCGACTGTCGCCGAGATTCTACGCTTGGAAGAGGCCGGCTGCCAGGTTGTGCGCGTGACCGTGAACAACAAGGAAGCTGCGGCCGCAATCAAGGAGATCAAGAAGCGGATCCACATTCCGCTGGTTGCGGACATTCATTTCGATTACCGGCTTGCTCTGCAGGCGATTGAGAACGGCGTGGACAAGGTGCGGATCAATCCGGGCAACATCGGACGCCGCGAGAAGGTAGAGGAAGTCGTCAAGGCCTGCAAGGCGCGCGGCATTCCGATTCGGATCGGCGTGAACGCCGGTTCGCTCGAGAATCACCTTTTGGAAAAGTACGGGTACCCGACGCCTGAAGCGATGGTGGAGAGCGCGCTGTTCCATATCGGCATACTCGAGGAGCTTGATTTTCACGATATTATCGTCTCTCTTAAAGCTTCCGACGTACCGATGGCGATCGCCGCTTACGGCATGGCTGCAGAGAAGATCAAGTACCCGCTTCACCTCGGCATTACCGAGGCCGGGACGCTGTTCTCCGGCACGATCAAGAGCTCGGCCGGAATCGGCGCGCTGCTCGCGATGGGCATCGGCAATACGGTAAGAATCTCGCTTAGCGCCGATCCCGTCGAGGAAGTGAAGGTCGCGCGCGAGCTGCTGAAGTCGTTCGGGCTCATTACTAACGCGGCAACGCTTGTCTCCTGTCCAACATGTGGCCGACTCGACATTGACCTGTTCTCCATCGCGAACGAGGTGGAGGACTATATCGCGAAGATCAAGGTGCCGATCAAGGTATCCGTGCTCGGCTGCGCGGTGAACGGTCCCGGTGAAGCGAGGGAAGCCGACATCGGTATTGCCGGCGCCCGCGGCGAGGGCATGCTCTTCCGTTACGGCGAGATGATCCGCAAGGTGCCGGAGGCCGAGCTGCTCAGTGAACTGAAGAAGGAGATCGATGAGATCGTGCGCGTCTTCGAGCTCACAGGAGAAATACCAGGGAGAAAGCACGTCCACTCGTAATACAAATTCCATATCCGCTACGGTTATTCCATCCGGCTGGGGGCAATACTTACAAGTATTAGTCCCGTTGCCGGATGTTTTACATTCCACGCGACGTTACCAGCGGAGGAGCGGATGAATTTATGAACGTAAGTATGGTATTGATGTTGATTCAGGTGTTCTTTGCCGTGGTCATTGGCCTCTACTTCTGGAATCTGCTGCGCAATCAGAAGACGAATCGTTCCGCCGTGGATAAAGAATCCCGCAAGGAAATGGATAAGCTGCGCAAGCTTCGTTCCGTATCGCTCACGAAGCCGCTTGCGGAGAAAACGCGGCCGCAAACGCTGCATGACATCGTCGGGCAGCGAGACGGGCTGCGTGCGCTGAAGGCCTCCCTGTGCAGCGCGAATCCGCAGCACGTCATCATCTACGGACCGCCGGGCGTCGGCAAGACGGCTGCGGCGCGCGTCGTGCTGGAGGAGGCGAAGAAGAACCCGACTTCGCCTTTCCTCCCGGACGCGAAGTTTACCGAGATCGATGCCACGACGGCCCGCTTCGACGAGCGAGGCATCGCCGACCCGCTGATCGGCTCTGTCCATGATCCGATCTATCAAGGCGCTGGCGCAATGGGCGTAGCCGGCATTCCGCAGCCTAAGCCTGGTGCCGTTACCAAGGCGCATGGCGGAATTCTATTCATCGACGAAATCGGCGAATTGCATCCGATCCAGATGAACAAGCTGTTAAAGGTGCTCGAGGATCGCAAGGTGTTCCTGGAGAGCGCGTATTATAATTCGGAAGATCACAATGTTCCGATGTATATCCACGATATATTTCAGAACGGGCTGCCTGCAGACTTCCGTCTTGTCGGGGCAACGACGCGTTCGCCGCAGGATCTCCCGCCTGCGCTTCGTTCGCGCTGCATGGAGATCTATTTTCGCCCGCTGCTCGCCGACGAGATCGCTTCGATCGCGAGAGGCGCCTTGTCGAAAATCGGGCTGCCTGCAAGCGATGAGGCCGTGCAAGTCATCATGAAGTACGCGACGAACGGGCGGGAGGCCGTCAACGTGGTGCAGCTGGCCGCTGGACTCGCGCTGTCCGAGAAGCGCAATGCCATTGCGGCAAGCGACATCGAATGGGTCGTGAACAGCAGCCAAATTCCGCCGCGTCCGGATCGCAAGGTGCCAAGCTCGCCTCAGATCGGTTTCGTGAACGGACTTGCCGTCTACGGACCGAATATGGGTCTCTTGCTTGAGATCGAGGTCAGCGCGATTCCCGTGCGGGGAGGCAAAGGCTCCTTCACGATTACGGGCGTCGTAGACGAGGAAGAGCTGGGCGGCGGCTCGCGGACGCTTCGCCGCAAGAGCATGGCGAAGGGCTCGGTGGAGAACGTGCTCACGATTATGCGGCGTTACGGCTTTCAGCCGAACCATTACGACTTGCACATCAATTTTCCGGGCGGTACGCCGATCGACGGTCCTTCGGCCGGCATCGCGATGATGACGGCAATCGCGTCCGCGATCATGGGCGTGCCGGTCGACAATAAGCTGGCCATGACGGGCGAGATCGGCATTCACGGCAACGTGAAGCCGGTAGGCGGCGTGCTTGCCAAGGTGGAGGCCGCATTCCAATCCGGCGCCACGACGGTCGTCATTCCGAAGGACAATTGGCAGGATATTTTCGGCAACCTGGAAGGGCTGCGCGTAGTCGCGGCAGAGCATATCGAGGACGTATTCCGCGTCGCGTTCCCCGAGATGGAGCTTAAGGTGCCGGAGCTTGAGACGGCGAAGCCTGGGGAGATGTTCATGACGCCGGGCGTATCGTATTTGCAGGCGGATTCCGCAGAGTGATAAAATAGGAAGATCAACGAGGGAGGTGCTTGCATGGGACCTGGCAAATGGAAAGGCCGTCGGCTGCCGTTGCTGCCGCTAAGAGGGCTGCTCGTATATCCCAGCATGGTGCTCCACCTAGACGTCGGCAGGGATAAATCGGTCCGGGCGTTGGAGCGGTCGATGATCGATGATCATATGATCTTGCTGTGCTCGCAATCGGAAGTGAACATCGAAGAGCCGACGGAGGAAGATATCTACCGCGTAGGCACGATCGCGCGCGTGCGGCAGATGCTGAAGCTCCCGAACGGTACGATTCGGGTGCTCGTCGAGGGCGTCGTGCGTGCCGAAATCGTGGATTACCTGCCGAACGACCAATTCTATGAGGTGCAGGTGAAGGAGCTTCCGGAGCAGGAAACTTCGGATCCCGAACTCGATGCGCTGATGCGAACCGTGCTCGGCCAGTTCGAGCATTACATCAATCTATCCAAGAAGGTGACGCCGGAGACGCTCGCAGCCGTAACCGATATCGACGAGCCCGGAAGGCTGGCAGACGTCATCACGAGCCATCTGTCGCTGAAGATTAAGGATAAGCAGGACATCTTGGAGACGATCGACGTGCGTGCCCGTCTTGAGCGGCTCCTCGACATGCTGAACAATGAACGCGAAGTGCTGGAGCTTGAACGCAAGATCAGCCAGCGCGTGAAGAAGCAGATGGAGAAGACGCAGAAGGAGTATTACCTGCGCGAGCAGATGAAGGCGATCCAGAAGGAGCTCGGCGACAAGGAAGGCCGGGCCGGCGAAGTCGAGGAACTGCGTGCGCAGCTGGAGAAAGCTGAGGTTCCGGAGCTGGTTGCCGAGAAGATCGAGAAAGAAATCGACCGCCTCGAGAAGATGCCGAATTCTTCGGCCGAGGCGGGCGTCATTCGCAATTATATCGATTGGCTGCTCGCACTGCCTTGGAGCAAGCGGACGGAGGACGATCTAAATATCGCCAAGGCGGAGATGATCCTGAACGAGGATCATTACGGCTTGGAGAAGCCGAAGGAACGGGTGCTCGAGTACTTGGCCGTGCAGAAGCTGGTCAAGAAGCTGAAGGGTCCGATCCTGTGTCTCGTCGGTCCTCCGGGCGTCGGCAAGACATCGATGGCACGTTCGATTGCCAAGTCGCTCGGTCGTGAATTCGTGCGCATCTCGCTTGGCGGGGTGAGGGACGAAGCCGAAATCCGCGGCCATCGCAGAACTTATGTCGGCGCCATGCCGGGACGAATCATACAAGGAATGAAGACGGCGGGCTCCGCGAATCCTGTATTCCTGCTCGACGAGATCGACAAAATGGCCATGGATTTCCGCGGGGATCCTGCTTCGGCGCTGCTTGAGGTGCTTGACCCGGAGCAGAACAATACGTTCAGCGACCACTTCGTCGAGGTGCCGTTCGATCTGTCGAACGTCATGTTCGTGACGACGGCCAATGCGATCCACAACATTCCGAGACCGCTGCTGGACCGGATGGAAGTGCTCTATATTCCGGGCTACACGGAGATCGAGAAGCTGCAGATCGCACAGAAGTACCTGGCACCGAAGCAGAAGAAGGATCACGGACTCGAGGACAGCCAGCTCACGATCGACGAATCGGCGATCATGCAAGTCATCCGCGAATATACGCGCGAATCCGGCGTCCGCAACCTGGAACAGCAGATCGCTTCGTTATGCCGCAAGGCAGCCAAAGAGATCGTGGCCGATCCGGAACGCGGCGCGATCGTGGTGGATTCGGAGATGGTCAAGGCATGGCTGGGTCCAGGGAAATTCCGTTACGGCCTTGCCGAGGCAGAGGACCAGATCGGAGCGGTTACCGGGCTTGCATGGACGGAGGTCGGCGGCGATACGCTCGTCATTGAAGTCACGATCATGCCGGGCAGCGGCAAGCTGACGCTGACGGGCAAGCTGGGCGACGTGATGAAGGAATCCGCGCAAGCTGCCTTCAGCTATACCCGTTCGAAGGCTAGGGAGCTGCGAATCGAGCCGGACTTTCACGAGAAGAACGACATCCACATCCACATTCCCGAAGGCGCGATTCCGAAGGACGGTCCATCCGCGGGGATTACGATCGCCACGGCGCTCATCTCTGCGCTTACGGGACGCTACGTCTCTAAGGAAGTGGCCATGACCGGGGAGATTACGCTGCGGGGACGCGTGCTGCCGATCGGCGGGTTGAAGGAGAAATCGTTGGCCGCGCATCGAGCGGGCATTCGGACGATTCTGCTGCCAAAGGATAACGAGCGCGATCTGGCCGATATACCGGACAGCATCCGCGAGGAGATGACGTTCATTCCGGTCGCGCATATGGATGAGGTTCTGCAGCATGCGCTGCGGGGCGGCCATACGCCGTTCCAGCCGCCGGTAGGGGATATGCCGGCAGCCGAATCAGAAGATTTGCACGTCGATCTGCATTAAAATAACAGTTGTCAGGGGAAACGAAACGGATGAAGGACATGGGAGCACCGCAATACACGCGCAAGCCAGTACCGGAAGAGAACATTTTCAAAATTATGAGCGCCGATTTCATTATCAGTGCTGTCGGTCCGGACCAGTTCCCGGAGGACGGCTTGCCTGAGATCGCGCTGGCAGGCCGTTCCAACGTGGGCAAGTCATCGCTCATTAACAGAATGATCATGCGCAAGAACTTGGCCCGCACGAGTGCACAGCCCGGCAAGACGCAGCAATTGAACTATTATCGCATTAACGAGCGGCTATACTTCGTCGATTTTCCCGGTTACGGGTATGCTCGAGTGTCGAAGGTGCAGCGGCAAAAATGGGGCGAAATCGCAGAGGCGTATATCACGAATCGGGAGCCGCTGAAGCTGCTGATCCTGATCATCGATATACGCCATGAGCCGTCGGAGGACGACAAGATGATGTACGATTGGCTCAAGCACCATGGCATTCGCGTCTGTATCGTCGCGACGAAAGCGGACAAAATTCCGCGCGGCAAATGGGATAAGCACGTCAAGATGATCAAGCAGTCGCTTCACGCGCACCCCGAAGATCAGGTGGTGCTATTCTCCTCCGAAACCGGGAACGGGCGCGAGGTGCTGTGGAACGTCATTGTGGAGGCAATTGCAGAATAAGGGAGAAAGCCCGTTATCTCGCGCTATTAAAGAGAGGATACAGCGGAATAAGCGTACTCCTTACGGGATTTCTCCGGTTTTTCACAGAAATATGCGCTTAAATCAAGACTCATCCGCAGGAAGTCGCTTTACGGATCGCGTATAATAGAAGCAGGCAGCGAAATAAGGAACCAAATTGCAAGTCTATAGAATTGAGGAGATCTGTATGGCTCAACGGTTAGCCACGGAGTATGTAAAAGCCTGTCTGCAGTTAACGTCACAAGAGATGGCTAAGTTTGTTCGTTTCATGGGAGACCAGAACATCCAGATGCAAGTCCGCGTACTGGAGAACGGCAACCATGAACTGGCCCTCGTCGATGAAGCAGGTAAGGAAGAAATCCGCCTGACCTTTGAAAGGCAACACGATATGTTCGTATGTGTGCTCTCCTGCCGCCTGATTCACCCAAGATTGACGAATGCGATGCGTAAAGCGGTTTCTGCCTTCCGGGGAGATGCCGTGGTGAACCGGATCTATCCGGCTTATACGATGGTATACCACTACAGCAAGGGCGCCGTAACCCGGATTATCGAGCAATCGAAAGGGACGTCGCGCACGATCTTCGAATTGAAGGATACGCTGGGTCAGCTGGAGCGGACCTTCAGCAGCCGCCAAGTCGAAGCCGAGATCGAACGGATCGGCTGCGCGGTGAACGAACTGCTCGACCTGCGCAATCAATGCAGGGATGCGGGCGAGATCCGCGAGATCGACGAGCGGTTGAAGCATTATACGCAGCGGCTGTTCGTGCTTGAAGCCGAATAAGCCATTCCCTACCATAGCAAGATGACAGAACGTTCGGGTGCGATCCGCCCGAACGTTCTTTTTACGTTGCGGAGGCTGCACAAGTGGGGGCCATCCGTCATAGTTTGAGTACGGAAGCCGCGCTGGCAGCGAAACGATCGGCTGGAGGGCGCAGCCGAAAGCCGCTGAAAAAAACTGTTGCATTTCTCGTCGATAGATGTTACTTTTAATTTCGTTGAAAAGAATATAGGAACCAGGATTCACTCAGGACATGTAATGTTGCGAGAGATTATTCCCTCGGGTAGTGAATGACGTAGGTCCTAGCGGATGAAATTTTTTAAACATTTTATTCCTAGGAAGGGGGACCGGAAGATGGAATACTCAACTTTCGGAAGACATGTAGCTGTTGATGCTTGGGGTGTAGATTTTGATTTGCTGAACAGCGCGGAGGCCTTGCAAGCTCACATGGTAGAAGCTGCTGAGGCGTGCGGCGCAACGGTTCTGTCTGTGCAATCCAAACAGTTCGAGCCTCAAGGCGCAACGGTTCTCGTATTGTTATCTGAGAGCCATCTCTCCATTCACACGTATCCTGAGAAAGGTTTCGCTGCGCTGGATTGCTATACCTGCGGCGAGACGGTAGATCCTCAGCTTGCGATCGATTACATGCTGGCGGTACTCAAGCCGAAGACGGCACATGCCAAGAAGCTAGTGCGCGGTATGGGCGAGCTGCAAGTCGTAGAACCTGAATTGAAAAGCGTACAGCTGGTATAAGCTTTGCCGGCATTACCGTAACCATGACGCTATGCGTCATGGTTACTTTTTTTCGTGAAGCGTTAGAGCGAAATAGTATAAAGGCGCAGGCCTACGTTTACAATAGGGGATGACTGGATTTTCATACTTTTTTCATAATTGCCGCCGTACGGCCTGTCGAACTATGCTATACTATTTTTGTTCATTTCAATTACGGAAGGTGGTGACGCATGTGCACATCATGGTTGTGGGTTTGAATTATCGGACTTCGCCCGTCGAGGTACGCGAACGATTCACGTTCGCCGAAGCCGACCTGGCCGAGGCCGTTAAGCAGCTCAAACAAACGAAGAGCATCTTGGAGGGCGTCATCGTTGCCACTTGCAATCGGACCGAAATCTATGCGGTCGTTGACCGTCATCATCTATGCGGCCACTATGTCCGCACATTCATGGAGCAATGGTTCGGCATGCGTCGAGATCAATTCACGCAGCATCTCTATATGTATGAAGACGAACAGGCGATCGAGCATCTGTTCCGCGTCGCAAGCGGCTTGGACTCGATGGTCATCGGCGAGACGCAAATCTTAGGGCAGGTTAGGGACGCTTTCCTGCTGGCTCAGCGCCAGAAGGCAACGGGAACCTTGTTCAACATGCTGTTCAAGCAAGCGGTCACGCTGGCTAAGCGTGCGCATGCGGAGACCTCGATCGGCGAAGCGGCTGTCTCGGTCAGCTATGCGGCGGTCGAGCTGGGCAAGCGGATCTTCGGGCAATTCGCCGGGAAGACCGTCATGATCATGGGCGCCGGCAAGATGAGCGAGCTCACCGTGAAGCATCTGTACGCGAACGGCGCCGACCGCGTTCTCGTCGTGAACCGGACCTATGAGCGTGCTGTGGAACTCGCCGATAAGTTCAACGGCATTCCGCTCACCTATGCGGATGCCGTGCTCCGGCTGCCGGAAGCGGATGTGGTCATCAGCTCGACGGGCTCGCAGGAGTACGTGCTCACGATGAAGCAAGTCGAAGAGGCGATGCAGCAGCGCAAGTCGCGTCCGTTGTTCATGATCGATATCGCGGTCCCGCGGGATCTTGATCCTGCTATATCGTCGTTAGCGAACGTATTCTTGTACGACATCGATGACCTGGAAGGAATCGTGGAGAGCAACCTGGAGCAGCGCAAGCGGGAGGCAACGAAGATCGACGCGATGATCGAGGTCGAGCTGGAAGCTTTCCGGCAATGGTATAAGACGCTTGGCGTCGTGCCATTGATTCGCGCCTTGCAGACGAAGGCCGAAGCGATTCATCAGGAGACGATGGCAAGCATGATGAATAAGCTGCCGGATCTGGACGAACACGAGCTTAAGGTCATTCGCAAGCTGACGAAGAGCATCGTGAACCAGATGATGCAGGATCCGATCGTGCGGATCAAGGATCTGGCCGGCGACAAGCGGGCCGACGACGCGATGGATATGTTCGTGAAGCTGTTCGCGCTCGAGGAGACGCTGGCGCAGCAGGCGGAGGGCAAGGCTGGAGCCGAGCGGCCGAGCGTGAAGCCGGCGGCTGCATTGGACGCAGCTCCACGCACATCAACCATTGCCGGCAGCGGACTTGCGGCCGTGACGCCATAGGTTGGTCCGACGGGAGGCGCCGATGGTTACCAACAATTATTTTTTCACCATGATGATCGTCATCTATGCCCTGAGCCTTCTGTTTTATTTCTCCGACTTCGCGCGCGCGAATCGGAGCGCGAAACGGACAGGTACAGGGCTGCTTATTTTCGTCTGGGCAATGCAGACCGGTTACCTGCTGCTGCGATTATGGCAATATGACGATTGGTCGCTTGCAACCCGGTTCGATTATTTATTCTTCTTCACGTGGCTCTTGCTGACGCTGTCGCTTGCCGCCAGCCGTTTCGTGCGGATCGAGCTCCTCGTCTTCTTCGTCAACGTCATCGCCTTTGCCATGCTGGCTGTTATATTCGTCGGCAACAAGGGGCAGGAGACGCCGCTGGCGCCATGGGAGATGGCGCAGGAGCTGCTCCACATTCACATCGGCCTCGTGATGTGCGCGTATGCCGCCTTCACGTTCAGCGCGATTTTCTCGGGCATGTACCTCTTCTTGCACGGACAGCTCAAGGAGAAAAATTGGTCGCAGACGATGCGCAGGCTGCCAAGCCTCGCGAACGTCGAGCAGTATACGCTGCGTGCGGTGCTGGTCGGAATACCGCTCTTGATCCTGTCGCTCTCTGTCGCGATTGCCTCGCTGCTGGTCGAAGAGCGGCCGGCGCTTCTGCTCGACTGGAAGGTATTCGCTTCCTTCACCGCCTTGGCCTTCTACGTCAGTTATGTCGTGAAGCGAACGGTGCTGAACCAGGCCGGCCCACAGCTTGCCAGATGGAGCCTGCTGGCGTTCGCTGTGCTGCTCATCAATATGTTCTTGAACTCGGTGTCAAGGTTCCATTCGTGGTCGTAGGACGGTGTGAATATGGGGCGTAAAGTGACGAAATATTATCCGGTTATGCTCGATGTTGCCGGCAAGACCTGTCTTGTCGTGGGCGGCGGTCCGGTGGCCGAGCGTAAGGCGCTTGGTCTTCTCGAGGCAGATGCCGCCGTAAGGCTCGTAAGCCCGGGCTTGACGGAGCGCCTCGCGCAATTGGCTGAAGAAGGGGTTGTACAGGCAAGGCGAGGGGAATACCGAATAGAGGATCTGGACGGCGCTTGGCTCGTCTTCGCGGCCTCTTCGAATCGCGTGACGAATGAGCAGGTGGCGAGGGATGCGGCGGCAAGGGGCATTCCGGTTAACGTCGCCGACCGGTCGGACGGCGGCGACTTCATCACGCCGTCCGTCGTGCGGCGCGGCGATCTCGTGCTGGCGGTATCGCTGTCCGGCGCGAGCCCTTCGCTGGCCTCGACGATTGCGGCCGAGCTGTCCGATCGCTACGGCGAATCGTATGAAGACTTCGCAGCTTGGCTGCGCAGGCTGCGCGAGCTGGCTCTGCAGGAGATTGCGGATCGTGCGGTTCGCCGGCGCGTGCTTCAATCGGCGCTCGAAGTCGAAGAGGCGGCGTGGCGCAACGACACGAACGAAGACAGGCTGCGGGCAAGGCTTCGGCAGTTGGCGGCAAGCGTCGGCGGTGAAGCAGGCATATGCGGCGATAATGGAGGATGAACGAGATGGCACAACATGAAGCGCGGAACATCATCGTGGGGACGAGGCAGAGCGCGCTGGCGCTGACGCAGACCGGTCAAGTGATCGAGGCTCTGGAGCGTATCGCGGCGGAGCAAAGGCTGCCTTATACGTTCGAGGTGAAGAAGATCGTTACGAAGGGCGACCGTATCTTGGACGTGACGCTGTCGAAGGTCGGCGGCAAGGGGTTGTTCGTAAAGGAGATCGAGCAAGCATTGCTCGACGGCGAGATCGATCTGGCCGTACATAGCATGAAGGACGTACCGCATGCGCTGCAAGAAGGGCTGATGCTCGGAGCCATTCCGAAGCGGGTGGATCCACGGGATGCGCTGATTGCAGGCGAATGCCGTACGATCGCGGAGCTGCCGCAAGGTGCCAAGGTCGGCACGAGCAGCCTTCGCCGGGCAAGCCAATTGAAGCGGCTGCGGCCCGATCTGCAGCTGGAATCGATTCGAGGCAATATCGATTCCCGCATTAAGAAGCTGGAGACGGAAGGCTTCGACGCGATCATCCTCGCGATGGCCGGCCTTCTGCGCATGGGCTGGGAGGACCGCGCCTCGGCGCCGATTCCGGCAGAGCAATGCGTACCGGCAGTGGGCCAAGGCGCGCTTGGTATCGAGTGCCGCGAGGACGACGAGAGCATTCGTGCGCTGCTGGCGTTGTACAACGACAGTGATACCGTAACGGCGGTGGCGGCCGAGCGAAGCTTCCTCGGCGCATTGAACGGCGGCTGCCAGGTGCCCATCGGCGCCTATGCGACGATCATCGGCGGCGAAGTCGAGTTGACCGGCATGGTCGGCACGCCGGACGGCGAGGTGCTGCTCAAGGAGACGGCAAGAGGCAGCAGTCCGGAGGAGCTCGGCCTGCAGTTGGCCGATAAGCTGAGCAAGCAGGGAGCGGACCGCATTCTGGAGGAAGCAAGGGGATAGTGGAATGACCAAGGGGAAGGTCTATCTAGTCGGCGCCGGACCCGGCGATCCGAAGCTGATCACGGTAAGGGGAATGGAATGCTTGAAGCGGGCGGACGTTGTCGTCTATGACCGGCTGGCGAGCCCGCGTCTGCTGCGCTACATGAAGGCGGGCGCGGATAAGGTGTATGTAGGGAAGCTGCCCGACCGCCATACGATGAAGCAAGAGGACATCAACCAATTGCTCGTCGATCTGGCCTTGGAGGGTAAGGTCGTCACGCGGCTGAAGGGCGGCGATCCGACGATCTTCGGGCGCGTCGGCGAAGAGGCAGAGCTGCTGCAGGAGCACGGGATCGAGTTCGAGATCGTGCCGGGCATCACGTCGGCGATCGCGGTACCCGCTTACGCGGGCATCCCGGTCACGCATCGCGATCTGGCATCCTCCTTATCGATCATAACGGGACATGAGAGCCCCGAGAAGCTCGATCGCATGATTCAATGGGATAAGGTGACGCTAGCGACCGGCACGCTTATCTTCCTGATGGGCGTCGCCAAGATCGGGTACATCAGCGAGCAGCTGATCAAGCACGGCAAACCGGCGGATACGCCGGTTGCGCTCGTACGGTGGGGGACGCGCGTCGAGCAGCGGACGCTGACAGGCACGCTGGCCGATATCGAGGAGAAAGTGACGGCCTCGAGCTTCAAGCCCCCGGCCGTTATCATCGTCGGCGAGGTCGTGAAGCAGCGGGAGAAGCTGTCCTGGTACGAGAAGAAGCCGTTGTTCGGCACGCGCGTCCTCGTGACGCGCGCTCGCGCGCAGGCAAGCGAGCTGGCGGAACAGATCGAAGAGCTCGGCGGCGAGCCCGTCGAATTCCCGGTAATCGAGACGCGCTTGCCTGCGGGAGCCGAAGCGGAGACGCGGCTGCGGGCGGCCATGGAGGCAGCGGAGCAATATGACTGGCTCATGTTCACGAGCGTGAACGGCGTCGATTATTTCTTCCGGTGGCTGCAAGCATTCGGCATCGACATCCGCCGCTTCCACAAGGCACGGATCGCGGCAGTCGGCCCGAAGACAGCGGAAGCGCTGATCGACAGGGGCTTGACGGTGGAGGAGCTGCCGGTGAAGTTCCATGCGGAGGGCCTCCTGGACAGCTTGAAGGATGCCGTGCAGCAAGGGCAGAAGGCGCTTCTTCCCCGCGGCGATCTGGCGCGCGAAGTGCTGCCGCGCGAGCTTGCCGCGCTCGGCGTAACGCCGGTCGAGATCGACGTGTACGAGACGGTGATGGCGGATGGCGAAGATGACGGCGTGCTGGAGCTGCTGCGGGATGGGGCGATCGATATCGTTACGTTCACCAGTTCATCTACCGTGACGAACCTGCTGGAGCGGCTGAGGCAGCTTGGCGCCGAATCGCCGGCCGAGTTGCTGCAGAACACGGCAATCGCAAGCATCGGTCCGCTCACATCGACGACGGCCGCTGCAGCCGGGCTGACCGTTGCGGTCGAACCGGAGCATGCGACGATCGACGGGCTGCTCGCCGCGTTGGCTGCTTATCGCGCCGCCGGCCGCGAGCAGTAACTTGGGCAACCACTTCGAGATGAGAGCAGAGGAGAGAATGAGCATGAGTTATCCGATCGTGAGGAACCGCAGGCTGCGCCGTTCGGCTGCGATGCGCAGCCTTGTCAGAGAGACGGTATTGACAGCCGATGATTTCATCTATCCAATCTTCGTTACATACGGCCAGAATATTAAGGAAGAGATCGCCTCGATGCCGGGCGTGTACCATTACTCGCTCGACCGCCTGCAGGAAGAGATCGCCCGCATCCAAGGCGCGGGCGTGAAGGCCGTCCTGTTATTCGGCATTCCGGAGCATAAGGACGCCGTCGGAACGTCAGCTTATGATCCGAACGGGATCGTGCAGGAGGCGACCAGGGCCGTTAAGCGGTGGGCACCGGACCTGTTGGTCATTGCGGATACCTGTCTCTGCCAGTTCACCGACCATGGCCATTGCGGCGTCGTGCATACCCTGCCGTCCGGGCTGGCTGAGGTGCATAACGACGAGTCGCTGGAGCTTCTCGTGCGCACGGCGGTCGCGCAAGCGGAGGCCGGTGCGGATGTGATCGCGCCGTCGAACATGATGGACGGCTTCGTGGCGGCGATTCGCGCAGGCCTCGATGCGGCGGGCTACACCGAGACGCCGATTCTGTCGTATTCCGTGAAGTACGCGTCAGCCTATTACGGGCCGTTCCGCGATGCCGCGCATTCGGCGCCGCAATTCGGCGACCGCAAGACGTACCAGATGGATCCCGCGAACGTGAGGGAAGCGCTCCGCGAAGCGGAGGCTGACGTGGCCGAAGGCGCGGACATGCTGATGGTGAAGCCGGCGCTGGCCTACATGGACGTCATTCGCGTGCTGAAGGACAGCTTCGATCTGCCGGTCGCTGCATATAACACAAGCGCGGAATACGCCATGGTCAAGGCTGCCGCGGCGAATGGCTGGATCAATGAACAAGCGATCGTGCTGGAGACATTGACCGGCATGAAGCGTGCTGGCGCAGACTTGATCATCACGTACCATGCGGTAGATGCCGCGGAGTGGCTGGCTGCCCGCGGTTAGCCTCCTCAACAGCAAAGACCGCCGGGAACGATTCGTTCTCCGGCGGTCTTATGCGATTCAATAGCAAGCGGTGCGTGTTCGGACGCGAGCCGACTAGTTACGGAGCTTGCTGAGGTCGAGCGTATATTCGCCTGCGCCGAGCCGCAGCAACCCGCGCTCCTCGACGTCGCGGATGACCTGCGAGAGCACCTGCTTCTGTACGCCCGCCATCTGCGCGAGCTCGTCGAAATTGAGCGGCATCTTGATGACGATGAAGTTCCCGGTACGGGAGCCGTGGCGATTCGCCAGCAGGATCAGGTTCTTGATGACGCGCGTGCGGGAATCCAGGAACGTCAGGTCATGGACATGCTGGTTCGTGTCGCGCAGCCTCTGGCACAGCTCGGCCATAATGTTGCGGGTGATGTCGAAGTTGCTCTTCAGCAGGTTATGAAAAGGTTCCTCCGCTACGAGCAGCACGGTGGACAGCTCCAGCGTCTGCGCGGATGCCGAGCGCGGGCGGCCGTCGAGGAGAGACAGCTCTCCGAAGCCGTCGCCGCTCTGGAGGAGAGAGAGTACCTTCTCTTCGCCGTTCGCGCCCCGCTTGAAGATCTTGATCGAACCCTTCAGAATGATATAGAAGGCCGCGCCGTGATCGTTCTCGTGGAAGAGGACGGTCTGGGCGGGAATCGTCTGGCGGTGCGCGATGGCGAGTATATTATGCAATTGGTCGTCGGTTAGATTCTCGAATAACGATACATTCTTAAGCAGATCAATCATGAATGGTCCCTCTCGTTCTACCTTGATTACATCTAGTGTAGCACAGAGCGTCGACATGAAAAAGATGGGAGATGACGAATATGGTCGAAAATAATCGATTGCGCAAAGACGGCTTATCCAAGGAGGCGTTCGAGCGGGCGAAGAAGAGCATTCCCGGCGGCGTGAACAGCCCCGTTCGCGCGTTCAAATCCGTCGGCCTGACGCCGGTATACGTCGATCGCGGCGAAGGCGCTCGAATCCACGATATCGACGGCAACAGCTACATTGACTATGTCCTATCCTGGGGACCCCTAATTATGGGCCATGCGCATCCGGAGGTCGTCGAGGCGTTGAAACGCACGGCCGAGAAGGGGACAAGCTTCGGCGCGCCGACACAGATGGAGACCCTCATGGCAGAGCTGGTCGCCGAACGCGTGCCGTCGATCGAGGTCGTGCGGATGGTCAACTCCGGCACGGAAGCGACGATGAGCGCGCTCCGCTTGGCCAGGGGCTATACGAAGCGCAGCAAAATATTGAAATTCGAAGGCTCCTACCACGGGCATGCAGACAGCCTGCTGATCAAGGCCGGCTCGGGCGTCGCCACGCTTGGGCTGCCGGATAGCCCCGGCGTGCCGGAGAGTGTCGCGACGCATACGATTACGGTACCGTACAACGACCTTGCGTCGGTCAAGCTCGCATTCGAGAAGTACGGCGAAGAGATCGCCTGCGTCATCGTGGAGCCGATTGCCGGCAACATGGGCGTCGTGCCTCCGCTCCCCGGTTTCCTGGAAGGGCTGCGGCAAGTGACGTCGGCATACGGCAGCCTGTTGATTTTCGACGAGGTCATGACCGGCTTCCGCGTTCATTATTACTGCGCGCAGGGCCTGTACGGTGTGACGCCGGACTTGACTTGCCTCGGCAAAGTCATCGGCGGCGGGCTGCCGGTCGGCGCGTATGGCGGACGGCGGGAGATCATGGAGATGATGGCGCCGAGCGGACCGATCTATCAAGCGGGCACGTTGTCCGGCAATCCGCTCGCGATGGCCGCGGGCTACACGACGCTGAAGCTGCTGACGCCAGAGACTTACGAACGGCTGGAACAGCTGTCCGTTCGCCTGCAGCGCGGATTTGAGGACAATGCCGAACGGCATGCGATTCCGACAACGATTAACCGTGTCGGCTCGATGATCTGCCCGTTCTTCACCGAGCTGACCGTTATCGACTACGATACGGCCAGACAGGCGGATCTGGGGCGGTTCAAGGCGTACTTCGGCGAGATGCTGAATCGCGGCATCAGCATTGCGCCTTCGCAATATGAAGGCATGTTCATGTCCGCCGTGCACACGGAAGCCGATATCGATGCGACGATCGCGGCTCACGATGAAGCGCTCGCTGCGCTTAAGTAAGTGAAGTTCATGAACCTTAGGAGGGGCAGAGATGCAGAAGCTTGACCTGCGGCTCGCGGTACGCGACGGCCAGTGGCTGCGCATCCCGCTGCCCAGTCAGGTTCCGGAGATGCTGACGGCCGGCAGTCACCCGCACCGCGTGCGGCAATGGCTGCTGGCTGCTGCTATTCTGCCGGACAAATGGGTGAACCGGCTGTTCTCGGTAGGCGGGATACGGCTGGACGACGGCCAGCTGTTGCTGCAAGCGTTCCCTGCATACGATTGGACGGGACATCCGCTTCTGGCTGCAGGCGGAGCGCACTCCAATGCGCGCGTCCTGGAAGCAGCCGTGCTCTATGAAGATGATTGGTGCCTCGTGCTCGATAAGCCCGCCGGCATGCCGGTGCACCCGGCCCGGCCCGGCCATCGCGGCACGCTGGACGAATGGGCGGTACGCCATGTGCTTGCGCGCGGCGACATGGCGCATGTCCGTCATATTCATCGGCTGGATGACGATACATCGGGTCCCGTGCTATACGCGAAGAATGATTTGGCCCAGTGGAGGCTCGACGAGGCCATGCGGGATAAACGGATCGACCGGCAGTACGTCGCGCTCGTGCATGGCATCCCGCGGCAGGGGCAGGGGACGATCGATGCGCCGATCGGCAAGGATCGCAGCCATAGCGCCAGACGAAGGGTATCGCCTGCCGGCGACCATGCCGTTACCCATTACGAGATACTCGAGTCGTACGAAGCTTCATCGCTGCTGCGCGTGAGATTGGAGACGGGCCGGACGCATCAGATCCGCGTCCATCTGAGCCATATCGGCCATCCGCTGATCGGGGATACGCTGTACGGCGCGCCAGCGGACCCGCTGCTGCGCCGGCAGGCGCTGCATGGGGAACGGCTCAGCTACCTGCATCCTTGGACATGCGAAGCGATTACGGTGCTGTCTGACTTGCCAGCGGAGATGGATGCGGCGAGGCAGCGGCTCGGCTTGCGCCCAAAATGATAGGCATGCCATCCTTCCGATAGCCATATAGATAGGTATTGAGCGATCATGTCAATTCAGATGCGACAGTACCGAATAGGGAGGATGAAGCGTGTTGAATCCAGCGAACGGATTGCGGTTTGACGTGTACGAACGCGTACATTTGCCGGTCGACGTGGCGGATATTCACGAGCTAGAAGAGATTGAGCTTACCCCGCAAATTCAAGTTGTGCATCAGGGCGAACAGGTGCTGCTGCGCGGCAACCTGCTGCTGAACGGCGCCTATGCGTCTCAAGGCGAGACAAGGGAGACGCGCGCGCTGGAGCACTGGATCCCCGTGGAGATCACGCTGCCGCTGAACCGGGTCCGCAGCCTCGAGGACATACGCGTCGAGGTCGAGAACTTCGACGTCGACCTGCTGTCTGCCCGGACGCTTAACATTACGGGCGTGTTGTCGCTCAGAGGCGTGGAAGTAAGAGAGGCGGAAGCGCCGTCTACTCCTCCCGCATGGGTGGACGAACCGTTCACGGTCGTGCATCAGCGAGAGCCGGAGGAGGCGAGACACGAGCCCGAATCTGTAGAAGCTGCTGTAGCGCCGGAGCAGCAGCAGTATGACCTGCAGGAGCAGCGGGAATCGTCCGCGTACGAGAACGCCGAGTTGGAGACGGTGCAATGGACGACACTGCCCGCGTTCCAGAGCGAAGAGACGGAACGGCAGCCTTCCGCTCAGCCCGACATTCGGGCGCAAGATGCGCCTGAGGCGCATGGATCAGCTGCGCAGCCTGCGGAATCGGCAAGCCCAGGCACGAGCGAACCCGAGGACGAGCGTCCTGCCGCCGCAGCGGAGACGGAAGCCGAGGCGGCGGGTGGAAGCGAGCAGCCGTTCGAGGCGCCGACGCAAGTGCTGGAGACGCCGCAGGCGATTGCTGCCGATGCGCTGCCTGCTCAAGAAGCGGAAGCGGCGAAGCCGGACCTGAAGATCGCGCTCGGGGCTAAGAAGATGGAGGCCCAGCCGGACCAATCCCAAGCCATGGGGCTCAGCTCGCTGCTGCAGTCGAATCGGCGCGAGCAGGAAGTCCGCCAAGCAGCCGCGGACCAAGAGCAGGCGAAGCAGCAAGCGGAAGCGGCCGCACTTGCAAGCGCGCAGGGCGAGGAGATCGAGTGGAAGAGCTTGTTCTTAAGCCGGGACCCGAACGCGGAGGAATTCCGCAAGGTGCGGATGTGCATCGTCCAACGCGACGATACGCTCGACGCGATCGCGGGCCGCTATCAGCTCAATCCCCGCGAGATTGTGTTGTACAACAGGCTTGCGCAGCATGAAGTCGCCGAAGGCCAAGTGCTGCTTATTCCTTAATAGAAGGACTTGGACGTTAACCCCTGCCTTATTGACGGCAGGGGTTAAGATCGTTATTATAGGTAATAATAGTTATATGTATTTTCAAAATGACCACTTGTCAGCACCGAGAAGGTTGGACGATGGCAGAAAATGAGGAGCGCAGTGTAGTCAAAACTACATGAGCACCGGAAGTTTCGCCAGCGTTCAAGATTCGATGTCGAATTAGCTTCCCGAGATGCATCGTGATCACAAGTGGCTTCTAACGACAGTGATGGGGAAGAGTGTGCAGCTGTTGCCTTCAGAGAGCGGAACCGTTACGCTGCGAGGTTCCGCAGGATCGAAGCTGCTACGGGTCGCCCCGGAGTTGCCTCCGTCGAACGCTTCAAGCGATAGGGGAGGCCGGCTTGCCGCCGTTATCGGCCCTAAGTGCCGCATGTGACGTAATCGCATCTGCGGAATAAAGGTGGTACCACGGAAGCGCAGCCTTTCGTCCTTTGAGGACGAAGGGTTTTTTTTATTTTCAGCAGCAGGCAGCTGTAATCATGCGCGCGCCGCCGCGAGGCGAAGCGCAGGCGAATAGTGGAGGTTAAGACGATGTCAGGAACAAATAGCGCGAATCAAATGCCGACGACCTATGATCCGAAGTCGGCAGAGCAGAAGTGGTACGATTATTGGCTGAACGGCAAGTTTTTCGAGGCAGGGAAGCGTCCGGATGCACCGGCTTACACGATCGTAATCCCGCCGCCGAACGTAACGGGCATGCTCCATATCGGGCATGCGCTAGACTGTACGCTGCAAGATATTCTCGTGCGGACGAAGCGGATGCAGGGCTACGATGCGTTATGGCTGCCAGGAACCGACCATGCCGGCATCGCGACGCAGACGAGAGTCGAGTCGAAGCTTCGCGAGGAAGGCTTGACCCGGTATGACCTCGGCCGCGAGAAATTCCTGGAGAAGGTATGGGAATGGAAGGAGCTGTACGCGGGAACGATTCGCGAGCAATGGGCGAAGATGGGTTTCTCGCTGGACTACTCCCGCGAGCGCTTCACGCTCGACGAAGGGCTGTCGCGCGCCGTCCGCGAAGTGTTCGTCCGTCTCTATGAGAAGGGACTGATCTACCGCGGCAAGCGAATCATCAACTGGGATCCGGCGGCCCGCACGGCGCTCTCCGATATTGAGGTCGAATACAAGGAAGTGCAGGGCGCGCTGTATCATCTTCAATATCCGCTGAAGAGCGGCGAAGGCTATATTACGGTCGCGACGACTCGTCCGGAGACGATGCTCGGCGATACGGCCGTGGCGGTGCACCCCGAGGATGCGCGCTACAAGCACCTGATCGGCCAGATGCTCATCCTGCCGATCCTCGGCCGCGAAATTCCGATCGTTGCCGACGAATATGTCGACAAGGAATTCGGCAGCGGCGCGGTGAAGATTACGCCGGCGCATGACCCGAACGACTACGAGGTCGGCCTGCGTCACGATCTGCCGCAGATCAACGTCATGGACGAGACCGGCACGATGAATGAGCAAGCCGGTCCCTACCAGGGCTTGGATCGTTCCGAATGCCGCAAACGGATCGTGAAGGATCTGCAGGACCAAGGCGTATGCGTACAGATCGAGGAGCATGTCCATCAAGTCGGACACAGCGAACGGACCGGCGCAGTCATCGAACCGTATCTGTCGACGCAATGGTTCGTCGACATGAAGCCGCTGGCTGAGCAGGCCATCGCGAAGCAGCGCTCCGGCAATGGCGTGAACTTCGTGCCGGACCGCTTCGAGAAAATTTACATGCATTGGATCGAGAACGTGCGCGACTGGTGCATCTCCCGCCAGCTCTGGTGGGGTCATCGCGTTCCGGCGTGGTATTGCGATAGCTGCGGCGAGATGCATGTCTCCCGCGACGACCTGACGGCCTGCCCGGCATGCAGCGGGGAACTCCGTCGCGACGAAGATGTGCTGGACACCTGGTTCAGCTCTGCGCTGTGGCCGTTCTCTACCT
Source organism: Bacillota bacterium (assembly GCA_023386495.1). GTDB lineage: Bacteria > Bacillota > Bacilli > Paenibacillales > Paenibacillaceae > Paenibacillus_I. The sequence goes on from JAEWJS010000103.1 coordinate 43,841, forward strand.
TAGGCTGGCCGGAGGAGACGGATGACCTGAACCGCTTCTACCCGACGAGCGTGCTGGTCACCGGCTTCGATATTATCGGCTTCTGGGTTTCCCGCATGATTTTTACCGCGCTCGAATTCACGGACGAGAATCCGTTCAAGGATGTGCTCATTCACGGTCTGGTACGGGATGCGGACGGCCGCAAGATGTCGAAGTCGCTGGGCAACGGCGTCGATCCGCTCGAGGTTATCGACAAGTACGGCGCGGATGCGATGCGCTTTATGCTGTCGACGGGAAGCTCGCCGGGCCAAGATCTGCGTTTCCGTTGGGAGAAGGTCGAGCAGGCGCGTAATTTTGCGAACAAGATATGGAATGCCTCCCGATTCGCGCTCATGAATCTCGAAGGCGTCCGGTATGAAGATATCGACATTCGAACCAAGCTCGGCACGGCAGACAAGTGGATTCTGCATCGCTTGAACGAGACCGTCCGGGACGTAACCCGCCTAATCGACGTGTACGAGTTCGGCGAGACGGGGCGGCTGCTCTACAACTTCATCTGGGACGATCTCTGCGACTGGTACATCGAGTTCGCGAAGCTTAGCTTGTACGGCGAAGACGCGGAAGCGAAGCGCGCGACGCAGTCTGTGCTGGCCTATGTGCTGGATCGGACGCAGCGGCTCATCCATCCGTTCATGCCGTTCATCAGCGAGGAGATCTGGCAGCATCTGCCGCATGAAGGCGAGACGATCACGCTGGCGTCGTGGCCGGTCTACGATGCCGCCTTGGAATCGCCGGAAGCGGTGCGGGAGATGGAGCTCTTGATGGACATGATCCGTTCCGTGCGCAATATTCGTGCCGAAGTGAATGTTCCGATGAGCAAAAAAGTGGAGCTGGCCGTCAATGCGGCGGGCGAAGCGGAGCTCACGATCCTGCGGCGCAACGAGGAGTTCATAGAGCGGTTCTGCGGCACGTCGAAGCTGGAGATCGGCACCGGCCTGCCTGCGCCGGATAAGGCGATGACCGCAATCGTGACGGGCGCCGAGCTGTATTTGCCGCTTGCGGGGCTAATCGACATTTCCCAGGAAATTGCGCGCCTCGAGAAGGAACTGCAGACGCTGATCGGCGAGGTGCAGCGCGTCGAGAAGAAGCTGGCTAACGAAGGCTTCGTCGCGAAGGCGCCTGCCAAGGTCATCGAAGAGGAACGGGCGAAGATGAATGATTATGCCGACAAGCGCGACAAGGTACTTGCTCGTATCGCCGAGCTGCGCGGTTAGGGAATGAAAGAAGGGAATCGAACGTGACACAAGACATCGAACAAGGGGCTGCTTCGGCCTCGTTCCATACCTATGAGGAAGCGCGGGACTGGATTGTCGGCCTCATCCCGTTCGGCATTCGGCCCGGTCTCGAGCGCATCAAGCTGCTGCTCGAGGCGTTCGGACATCCGGAGCGGCGGCTCAAGTTCATTCATGTCGCCGGCACGAACGGCAAAGGCTCGGTCTGCGCTTATCTGACCTCAGTGCTTAGAGCCTGCGGCTATGACGTGGGGACGTTCACGTCGCCGTACATTACGAAATTCACGAATCGGTTCCAATATAACGGCGAAGATATCCCGGAGGCGACGCTGCTCCAGCTCGCCAACGAGCTGAAGCCGGAGGTCGACAGGATTGCCGCGACGGAGCTGGGCTCGCCGACGATGTTCGAAGTGTCGACGGCGCTGGCGCTACTCTATTACGGCAAGGTCGCTTATCCTGACTATGTCGTATGGGAGACGGGGCTCGGCGGCAGGCTTGACGTGACGAACGTCGTCACGCCTGTCGTGTCGGTCATCACGAACGTCGGCCATGACCATATGGACATTCTCGGCGATTCGATCGAACAGATCGCAGCCGAGAAGGCCGGGATCATTAAGCCGGGCGTTCCGGTCGTCAGTGCGGCGACCCAGCCCGAAGTAGTGGACGTGATCCGTGCCGCGGCCGAAGCGAACAAGAGCACCTTGTATCGCTATGGGGAGCAGTTCAAGGCGAGTCCGCTGGACATTCGCGAGAACGAGCAGCACTTCCGGTTCGAGGGACTGTTCCGCACGATCGAGCCGCTCGTCATCACGCTGAGCGGCGCGCATCAACAGACGAATGCAGCCGTTGCGGTCATGACGCTGGAGGTGCTGCGGCAGTATTATGCGCTGATTCTGGAGGATGAAGCGCTGCTGGAGGGCTTGCGAAGCACCGCTTGGCCAGGCAGGCTGGAGCTGGTAAGCCGATCGCCTCGCCTGCTGCTGGATGGCGCCCACAACCCCGAAGGAATGGAGACGCTGGCCGCGGCGCTGCAGGATAAAGAGACGTATCGCTACAATAAGCTCCATCTTATGATCGGGATGCTTGGGAACAAGAATCATCAGGATGCCTTGCGGCATATACTACCAATAGTGGATTCGTTGATCGTGACCGAGCCTGATTATCGCAGGAAGCTGGATGCGGCAGAGCTGCATGCCATTGCGGCCTCGATCCCGGGCTGTCCGCCTTCCACCATCGTCGAACCGGACTGGCGCCGCGCGCTAGAGCTCTTGCAGAGCCGGACAGAAGAAGGCGATATGGCGGTCGTTGCCGGCACGTTATATTTGATTGCGGACGTTCGCTCCCGTGTGCTCTACAATTCGGATTCTGAAAAAGGTTGGTGAAGCGGAAGTTGAACACGGCAGAACACGTTCACTTCATCGGCATCGGCGGCTACGGCATGAGCGCGATCGCCAGGGTGATGCTCGAGATGGGATACAAGGTCACAGGCTCCGATGTCGCGCGTCAGGAGCTTACGGAGAAGCTGGCGGCCAAAGGGGCGCAAATCTATATCGGCCACGAAGCGGGTCATATTAACGGCGCGAATCTGGTCGTGTACTCTACGGCATTGCCCAAGGATAACGTGGAGCGCAAGGAAGCCGAAGCGCGCAACATTGAAGTCATTCATCGCGCGCAGATGCTGGCAAGGCTCATGAATCGCGGCAAGGGAATCGCCATCGCGGGCGCGCACGGCAAGACGACGACATCCTCGATGATCGCGCTCGTCATGGAAACCTGCGGTCTGGATCCGACGTACATCATTGGCGGCGAGATCGTCAATGTCGGGACGAACGCAAAGGCAGGCAAGGGCGAACACGTGGTGGCGGAAGCCGATGAGAGCGACGGCTCCTTCCTTCAGTATCATCCGCAGACGGCAATCGTCACGAATATCGAGGCCGACCATCTCGAGAATTACGACGGCGATTTCGGCAAGCTGAAGTCGGCTTATGTCCAGTTCCTGGGACAAGTGAAGCCGGGCGGCCAAGCAATCGTCTGCGTGGACGACGAGAACGTGCGCGAGCTGCTGCCCCAGCTTCCTGCGGACGGCGCAATCGTTACGTATGCAATCGATCAGGAAGCGGACTATCGCGCAGCCGACATTGTGCTAGGCGACCGCAAGGTTGCGTTCACGGTGACCAAGCACGGTGCCGAGCTGGGCCGCGTCGAGCTGTCCGTGCCCGGCAGGCACAACGTGAGCAATGCGCTTGCCACGGTCATCACTTGCCTGGAGGCGGGCATTCCGTTCGGCGAGATTGCGGCAGCCATTCAATTGTTCCGCGGCGCGAAGCGGCGGTTCCAGGTGCTAGGCGAGGCGAATGACATTCTCGTCATCGACGATTATGCGCATCATCCGACCGAGATTCAGGCGACGATTCTGGCTGCGAAGTCGACGGGCAAAAGAATTATCGCCGTCTTCCAGCCGCAGCGTTACACGCGAACCTACTTCCTGCTCGAGCAGTTCAGCCGGGCGTTCGCGGATGCGGACGAGGTCATCATCACGGATATCTACTCGCCGGCAGGCGAGGCCCAGATCGAAGGCGTAAATTCGCGGCGGCTGGTCGAGCTGATCGTGCAGAACAGCAACGGGAACACTCGCTACGAGCCGACGAAGGATGATGTGCTGCGTTATCTCTCGCAGCATGTTACGCAGGGCGATCTGGTCGTTACGATGGGAGCAGGCGATATCTGGAAGGTCGCCGATGCGCTAGCCGAGCAGATTCGCGGCGGCAAACCGGCATCTACGTAAGGCGATACGAACGGCAAGCAGCCGCTCGCTGAGGATCCGATGGATCTTCGCGGGCGGTTTTTTTCTCTCGCAGGCAATCATAACTCTCTCATTCTCGTCATAGAATTATACTAGAGATTAAGATTAAAAAGGCTGCTTGTCAGCACCAAGAAGGTTGGACGATAGTAGCAATTGAGGAGCGGAGTGTAGACAGATCTACATGAGCACCGGAAATTGCGCTAGCGTTCAAGATTCGATGTCGAATTGCTTCTCGAGACTCTTCGCGATCACAAACGGACTTTTTAATCTACCGCTAGAAACGGACAAGGAGAGAGATGCCTCATGAACCCGAATGCGCGTATCACGTATCGATTCGACGGAAAGAGCAGCACGCATGGCAAGCGGCAGGCCGCGGAATCGCCGGCGCGCGATACGGAAGCGGAGCGTAAGGTGGTGCCGCTGTACCCGGAGGAGCTGCATTTCACGGCGGATGTCGCCCCGTGGAAGAGTCCTTTTCAGGATGATCCGCATGCGTTGGAACGGTTAATTCGCGAGATGGACGGCCATGCTTGGGTGGACACCAACGGTAAAAGCGTTCCTGACGCAAGCCCGCAAGAGACGATCGCGCATGCCATAGAAGAGATAGAAGAGTCGGATCATCAGCCGAAGATGGAGGAGCAGGACAGGAAGCTGCCTCTTCAGCCGCTGGTTGCCGTTCCGCTCGGAGACGCGGACAGCCCGGATACGCCGGCAGCTGCGCTGCCCGCAAAACCGCGGACAGCACCGGCAGCAGCACCTTTCGATACCCGCGTCGACACGTCCATTAAGCCATTCGACAAGGACGAACTGGACCTTGCGTTCGCTGCGGCAGATGCCGGTTCCGACGGCCAGGCTGGGCCTTACACCGGTTACCTCGTGCACAGGCGGCGCACGGGTCCGTCCTGGTTCAAGGTGTTCGCCTCGGTCGCAGGCGCGCTCTTGACAGGCGCGTTGTTCGGCTATGTCGTGCTGTCGCTGTTCACCGACCAGGCTTCGCCGGCGCCGACGAATGCGGCAAGCGTTAATGGGACGGAAGCGGCGTCCGGGAACGTCGATCCGGCCGTCACTGGCACGCCGGCAGGCGGCGCGAATGGAGCGCAGGGCGGTACGGTCATCGACGATGCTGCGCCTCTTCAGCCGGTTGCAGCGAGCATGCTGGCTGTTGACCTGCCTGAGCGGAACTATGCGATGCTCCAATTCGGCGTCTTCAGCAGCGTCGAGGGGATGAACGCCGCGCTCGCGCAATTGAAGGACAAGGGCTACGCCGCAGCAGCGGATACGCTGAACGGCTTTCGGGTTTATGCGGGCATTGCCCCGGACAAGATAGAAGCCACGGCACTCGGGGAGCAATTGGATGTAGCCGAACTGTTCGTGAAGACGATTCAAGTTCCGGCGGTGAATGGGATCGGGCATAACGGAACCGCAGAAGAGGTCATCCGTTTCATGAATGCCTCAGATGCCTATATCCGCACGGTAGGCGATATCACGGCAACCGCCTTGTCGGCCGGCGACCCCAAGCCGTTGTCGGATATGGAGAGAGCGGACTGGAGAGCGGCTCACGAAGCATGGAGCGAAGCCGCTGCAGCGTTCGGTCAAGGAACGATAGCCGATCATCGGGATGATTATGTACGCCTGTCTCAAGCGATCGAAGGCGCATCGGCTGCTTTGGAGGCATATGAGAAAGGCGTGTCGCGCATGCACCTGTGGACGGCGCAAGCGCAATTAATGGAGGCCGTTTTCGCTTGGAAGGAATGGATGGAGCGCTTTTGACGCATTGTAAACCTGAAGCTTCCAACGTATAATATAGGACAAGTGTCAAAAAAAGGCGAGGGACGTTGGAAGATGAAGAAAAATGCGTGGATTCTTACGCTGTTCATCGTGATCGGCTTATTAGCCGGCGCATTGGCAGCGAGATGGCTCAAAGGGGTAAGCGGCACGGCGTTCCTAACGGATACGGCGCAGCTCATCTGGTCTCCGGCGGCCGATCTGCTCGTCTTCAGCTTCGACTTCACGCTTCGCATCGACATTAGCCTGCTAAGCATCGCGGGCGTTATACTTGCCATCTGGCTCTATCGCAAATTGTAGCCGATACGCTGGGAATAGGAGTGAAGGCCGAATGAAGCCGACGCGTCTCATACTCGCTTCTTCATCGCCGAGACGGCAGGAGCTGATCCGATTGCTGGGCCTTACGGTACCGATCGAGATTCAATCGTCCGATGCGGACGAGACGGTGCCGGCGGATTGGACGCCTGACAGAATCGTCGAGCAGCTCGCGCTTCGCAAGGCGAATGCCGTTCGGAGCCTTCAGTTGGACGAATCGGCTGCTGCCGTCATATTGGGCGCCGATACGATCGTAGTACAGGACGGACAAGTGCTTGGCAAACCGCAGGATGCAGCCGACGCCATAGGCATGCTCGAGCGCCTGCAGGGACGGAGCCATGACGTGTACTCCGGAATAGCGTTAGTCGATACGAACGGCCGTGAACTGGCCAGGCATGCCGTTACCCGTGTCTATATGAGATCGCTCGATCCCGCGCGGATCGAGCGTTACGTTGCTTCTGGGGAACCGCTGGATAAGGCGGGGGCTTACGGGATTCAAGGGGCTGCTGCCGCGTTCGTCGAACGCATCGACGGCTGCTATTTCAATGTCGTCGGGCTGCCGGTATCGCTGGCTGCCGACATGCTTCAACAATTTGGGATGGACACTGTGTGACGCTCGCATGATCGTTGTCCACCGTTCACGAAAGGCAGGCTCGATTATGGACGCGCAATCCTATGTACTGCGCGACGTCCCGCTCGAAGACCGACCAAGAGAACGCATGATGACGTACGGGGCCGACGCGCTAAGCCACGCAGAACTGCTGGCCATCCTGCTGCGCACGGGGACGCGGAACGAATCCGCGATTCTGCTCGCTTCGCGGCTGCTTAAGGAGAGCGGCAGCCTTCGCAATCTGGTAGACATGAGCATTGAGGAGCTGACCGCAATCCGCGGGATCGGTCCGGCCAAGGCGATTCAGCTGCGGGCCGGCATCGAGCTCGGCCGCCGCCTGGCGGGCAGCAGGTCCGAGGACGCGGTCACGATCCGCAAGCCGCAGGATGCTGCGGAACTTTTCATGGAAGAGCTTCGTTATTTGAAGAGGGAGCACTTTGTCTGCCTGTTCTTGAACACGAAGAACCATGTCATCGGACGTGAGACGCTGTCCGTCGGCACGCTGAACGCTTCGCTGGTGCACCCGCGGGAAGTGTTCCGCGCCGCCATCAAGCGAGGCAGCGCTTCGATCGTCTGCTTGCACAATCACCCAAGCGGCGATCCGACGCCGAGTCCCGAGGATATCGGCCTGACGAAGCGGTTATGCGAGGCGGGCAGCTTGGTCGGCATCGAAATTCTCGATCATATCGTGATCGGTGATGGTCGGTTCGTCAGCCTCAAAGAACAAGCCCTCATGTAGGGTCGCTTGTTATCGCGGAGTTGATGCTTCGGAGCGTATTCGACGTCGAATCTTGAACGCTAGCGAAACTTCCGGTGCTCATGTAGCTTAGACTACACTCCGCTCCTCATTTTCTACCATCGTCCAACCTTCTCGGTGCTGACAACTGAACATGGATCGGTTTGTGATCGCGATGCTTTTTCTTCGAAGCGTATTCGACTGCGAATCTTGAACGCTGGCGCGCTTTCCGGTGCTCACGTAGGTCTGCCTACGCTCCGCTCCTCAATTGCTACCATCATCCAACCTTCTTGGCGCTGACAACCGGGTCGGTTGTGATCGCGATGTATATGCTATGAAGCCTACTCGACATCGAATCTTGAACGTTGGCGAAACTTCCGGTGCTCATGTAGCTTAGACTACACTGCGCTCCTCATTTTCTACCATCGTCCAACTTCTTGGCGCTGACAGCCGGACATTACGAATCTGCGATTAATATCGCATACTAACTAATTGTGAACGGATTTTGTTGCCAATTGTGCGGGTATCCCCTTACGTCTGGGCATGATAGAATCGGACGGAAGACCCGATATCGTTCGAAGTTGAAATACATAGCCGAGAGGAGTCAATACAATGCCCGCTTCGAAGTACCCTTTCCAGAATCCCGATCTTCCGCTGGAGACACGCGTGAACGATCTGGTTAACCGCTTCACCCTCGAAGAGAAAATCGATCTTATGCCGCAATACCAAACCGAGATTCCCCGCTTGGGCGTTGCCAAATATAAGCACGGCACAGAAGCCGCCCACGGCGTTGCCTGGCTCGGACAAGCTACGACCTTCCCGCAGCCGATCGGCCTGGCCTGCACGTGGGATACCGAGCTGCTCGCGCGCGTCGGCAGCGTGATCGGCGACGAAGCGCGCGGCTTCTTCCGTCGCGACCCTGCCATCAACGGCTTGACGCTATGGGCGCCGACCGTCGATATGGAGCGCGATCCGCGCTGGGGCCGCACCGAGGAAGCGTATGGCGAGGATCCTCATCTGGTCGGCAAGCTCGCAAGCGCACTCATCCGCGGCATGCAGGGGCCAGACCCGTTCTACCTGAAGGCAGTCGCATCGCTGAAGCATTTCATCGGCAACAACAACGAGGTCGGACGTGCTGACAGCTCCGTAAGCATCGACCCCCGCAATATGCGCGAATATTACTTGAAGGCGTTCGAGCTGCCGTTCAAGGAAGGCGGCGCGCAGTCGATGATGACGTCGTACAACGCCGTGAACGGCGTGCCTGCTAACCTCAACCCGGACGTCAATCGCGTCGTCAAGCAGGAATGGGGCATGAGCGGCTTCGTCGTCAGCGATGCCTGGGATGTGTCGGGCACGATGCGCGACCATGGCTACATGGAGACGCATAAGGAAGGTGTCGCGGCTTCGATCAAGGCCGGCATCGACAGCTTGACCGATGATGCCGAGCTCATGAAGCAATCGATCCGCGAAGCGTTGGCGGACGGGCTGCTCACGGAGAACGATCTGGACGTCGCGCTCCGCAATACGTTCCGCGTTCGGTTCCGCTTGGGCGAATTCGACCCCGCAGACCGCAATCCGTACGCGAGCATCGACGAATCGATCATCTTGCGTCCGGAGCATGAGGCGTTATCGCTCGAAACTTCGCGCAAGAGCATCGTGCTCTTGAAGAACGAAGGCAATCTGCTGCCGCTGGCTGCGGACAAGCTGCGCAAGGTCGCCGTTATCGGGCCGCTTGCAGGCACTGTCTACCGCGATTGGTATAGCGGCTCTCTCCCTTACGCCGTGACGCCGCTGCAAGGGATCGTGGAGAAGTTGACCGGCGAAGGGCTTGCGCACGGCGCAACGGATGTGTCCCCAGCTGCCGCTGGCGACCGCGTCGCATTCGCGAACGGCTCGGACCGCGTGAAGCTGAAGTCGCAGACCAACGGCCGTTATGTCCGCATTGCAGACGCAGAGGATCGCGCACCGCTTGCGGCGGATGCCGCGGATTCCGCTCAAGCAGACGTCTTCGCGACGACGGATTGGGGCTGGGACAGCCACACGATCATCGCGGAGAAGAACGGTCGTTACTTGACGACGGATGACCGGATCGTGACCGCTTCCTCAACGCAGATCTGGGAATGGTTCACGAAGGAAGTATTCCTCGTTCGTCCGGACGCAGCATCCAGCGGCGAGGCAGCCACGATCGCCACCTGGAAGGGCCAGCCGGTTACCGTGAATGCGGCAGGCGAGCTTGTCGTCGGCAGCGGCGACGCAGCCGTAACGGCTAACGAAATCAACGTATCCGGCGCAGCCAGCCTTGAGGACACGGCTATCGATGCTGGCGCCGAGCGATTCGCGGTGGAGAAAGTAACGGACGGCGTACAGGAAGCCGTGCAAGCCGCACGTGACGCGGATGCAGCCATTGTGTTCGTCGGCAACCATCCGCTCATTAACGGCAAAGAGACGGTTGACCGTCCGGACATTACGCTCGCCGAGTCGCAAGAACGCCTGATCCGGGAAGTGCATGCCGCGAATCCGAACACGATCGTCGTCATCGTCGGCAGCTATCCGCATGCCGCGAATTGGACGAACGCGAACGTGCCGGCGATTCTGTATACCTCCCACTCCGGCCAGGAGCTTGGCCGCTCGGTGGCGGATGTATTGTTCGGCACGTATAACCCTGCGGGACGCTTGAACATGACGTGGTACAGGTCGGTCGATCAGCTGCCGGACTTCATGGAATACGACATTCGCAAAGGTAAGCTGACCTATCAGTATTTCGAAGGCGAAGCGCTGTACCCGTTCGGGCACGGTCTCTCCTACTCGACCTTCAGCTACGGCGGATTGTCGCTGGGCGAAGCGACCGTCAGCAAAGGCGGACGCGTATCGATCAGCTGTACCGTCAAGAATACAAGCAGTGTCTACGGCGAAGAAGTCGTTCAGCTCTATGTGCGCGTGAACGGCTCGCGCGCCAAGCGGCCGCTCAGGCAGCTGCAGGGCTTCCGCAGGATCGGTCTCGCAGCCGGGCAATCGGAAGTCGTGACGTTCGATCTCGCGGCGGACGATCTGCGCATCTGGGACGTCACCCGCGACCGATACTGTCTCGAGAAGGGCGATTGCACGGTCATGATCGGCTCCTCCTCCGAGCAGATTAACCTGACCGGTACGATCGCGGTCGACGGCGAGACGATCCCGCCGCGTGACCTCCGGCAGGTCACCCGTGCCGTGAATTACGACGACTATGTAGGCGTAATCGTGGACGAATGCACCGAAGGCGGCGACAGCATCGCATCGACGGCACCAGGTGCCGGTCAAGTAGCCGCTTGGATTCGCTTCGATGATGCGACGCTGGACAGCGGCATGCGCTTCATGGAGCTGCGTGCATGCAGCGTACAAGGCGCGACGCTCGAAGTAAGGCTCGATTCGCCTGACGGCGCGCTAGCCGGCACCTGCGAGATCGCTGCCGGGGGAAGACAGCAGTGGCAGAGCTTCACCTGCGCCGTCGACATGGTCGAAGGCCGGCACAGCGTCTACCTCGTGCTTCGCGGCGCAGCGAACGTCAGCCGGTTCCGCTTTGGCGGCTAACGCGTAACTCTAACAAGATAACGGTCGTTCAAGTGCTGCATGAAGCACTCGAACGACCTTTTTATTATGCAGCACTAAACGAATGGTCGGCTGTTGCACCAAGCAGCTAACAGCAAGAAGCCCCCGCTGCACTGATGCCGGCGGGTTCTGTACGATTTATCGTACATATCCTAGCCGTTCGGGTCCAAATTAGACGATTTATACGATATTTCGTACACATTCGAGCTATTCTGCCCAAGGTGCCAGCTTTTGTACGATTTATCGTACACAATCGGCATTTCAGGCCTTGAAGCGGTAATTTTATACGAATTATCGTATAAACCCTTCCAGCAGGTCCCCAAGGGGAACTGCTGGGGTCCAGCCCAACGCTCCCCCCAACGGCGGCGCAACGTCCGAACTCCATTTCTCACATTAGCCGCTTCCTTTCCCCCACCGTTCCAATCATATCCGTGCCCCCGCCCACACAAACAGAAGACTGCCCCCTTCGTCTGCGACGAAGGGAACAGTCTCCACTCCCTATTCCTATTACAGCTGAATCGCGATGCGCTTCGCACCGGCTGCCGGCGTAATCTCGACGCCTTCCGCCGTGTTCACGGCGCTGCCGCCATCGACCGATGCCACGTTCTCGATCCCGCGAAGCACGAGCGTCCACGGCTTGCCTGCACCGTCAGCGTTCAGTTCGATCGTGCTGCCGCTGCGGGCAGCCGTTACGTTCAGCTCCACCGAGCTGCCATCCAAGCTGTAGACGCTAGTCGCTGCCGACTTGCCGTCTTCCAGCTCATACAGATGCAGCGTCACATTGTCCGCAAAATCATAATCCGGACGCTGATTGTCCTTGCCGATCGCGATCAGCGAGTTCGGACGAACGAGCAGCGGAAGCGTCATGTAGCTGTGCTTCTCTTCATGCCATTTGCCGCCGATGACCGTGTCGCCCGTCAGCAGATTCGTCCAGCGGCCTTCCGGCACATAGTACTTGACCGTACCGCGCTCGTTGAAGATCGGCGCCACCAAGAGACGATCGCCGAGCATGTATTGGCGATCCAAGTAATGCGTCGTCGGATCTTCCGGGAATTCCAGCACCATCGCACGCATCATCGGAATGCCGCGTTCCTTCGCTTCGACCGCATAGCTGAACAGATGCGGCATGAGCGCGCTTTTCAGCTCCGTGTAATGGCGGAGGACATCAACCGATTCCTCGTCGAACAGCCAAGGCACGCGGTACGATGTGCTGCCGTGCAGGCGGCTGTGCGAGGATAGCAAGCCGAATTGAACCCAGCGCTTGTAGATGTCGGCCGGCGCCGTCTGCTCGAAGCCGCTGATGTCATGGCTCCAGAAGCCGAAGCCTGACAAGCCTAACGACAAGCCGCCGCGCAGCGATTCCGCCATCGAGTCGTACGTCGCCGAGCAATCGCCGCCCCAGTGTACGGGATACATCTGGCCGCCGGCCGTCGCCGAACGGGCGAACAGCATGGCTTCTCCGGTGCCGCGATGCTCTTCGAGCAGCTCGAATACGGCTTTATTATAGAGATGCGTATAGTAATTGTGCATTTTCTGCGGATCGGAGCCGTCGAACCAGACGACATCGGTCGGAATGCGCTCGCCGAAGTCCGTCTTGAAGCAGTCGACGCCCATATCGAGCAACCGCTTCAGATGAGCTTTGTACCAATTGACGGCATCCGGGTTCGTGAAGTCGACCAGACCCATGCCCGCCTGCCACAGATCCCACTGCCAGACATCCCCGTTCGCTTTTTTGACCAGATAGCCCTTCTCCATGCCTTCCTTGAACAGCTTCGACTTCTGCGCGATGTAGGAGTTGATCCAGACGCAGACGCGCAGTCCGCGATCCTTCAGGCGGCGCAGCATCCCTTCCGGATCGGGGAACATCGCCGGATCCCACTCGAAGTCGGTCCATTGGTATTCTTTCATCCAGAAGCAGTCATAGTGGAATACGTGCAGCGGAATGTTGCGCTCCGCCATGCCGTCGATGAAGCTGTTGCAGGTCGCTTCGTCATAGTCCGTCGTGAACGACGTCGTCAGCCACAGGCCGAACGACCATGCCGGCGGCAAAGCCGGTCTGCCGGTCAGCTTCGTATAGTTATCCAACACATCCTTAAGCGTCTCGCCGCCGACGATGAAATACTCGAGCGACTCGCCTTCCACGCTGAAACCGACCTTCGAGACGATCTCGGAAGCGACCTCGAACGATACGCGCTCCGGGTGGTTGACGAATACGCCGTAGCCTTCGCTCGACAGATAGAACGGAACGTTCTTATAGGCCTGCTCGCTGGCCGTGCCGCCGTCTTCGTTCCACGTGTCGACGACTTGTCCGTTCTTGATGAACGGCGTGAAGCGCTCGCCGAGCCCGTAGATCTGTTCGCCGACGCCGCAATCCAGCATCTCGCGCCAGTATGGCTTGCCGCGGTCTTGAATATAGCCCGCGCCTTTATTCGCTGTACCGGTCAGCCTGCGATCACCGTAGAAGAAGTCCAGACCCCAAGCCGGTCTGTGAATATGCGCCTTCAGCTTGCCGCTCGTCAGGGATACATACTCGTCCGTCTGCGCGATCGTGACAGGATGCTTCGTATCCTGTGCCACCTGGAATTCCGGACCGCTGTTCTTCACGCCTGCATGATGAATCCATTTGACGCGGATGACATCCTGGATCGGCGAGCTGATCTCTGCCGTCAGGAGCGTAGCGTTGAGCGTATCGCCTTTCGTGCGGACGAATTTCGTTGCCGAGTAGACCGATACCTCGTTAGCGCTTACATTGACGTCTCTTACTTCCGTGGGATAGGAGATCTCCACACCTTTACGCATCATCCAATAGCCGTCGGTAAACTTCATTTGCGATCCCTCCGTTTCATCTACTATAATAATATTGTCTTCCAATACACTTTTCCGTACGTATTTTGTCCGATTCTATTACGATTTTGACATTGGAGCGCGATTTTCGATGAATAAAGCACTTCTGAAGGAAGAACGCAAGCATGGCGACCCCGCTTACCCGGTCAGCGTCTACCATATTACCTGCCCGCCTGAGGAACCGCTGCTCGATCTGCACTGGCATGACGAGCTGGAATTCCTGCTGGTAACCGAGGGACAAGCCGTGTTCCGCGTGGAGATGGCCGACTACACGGTACGGGCTGGCGAAGCGATCTTCGTGAACAGCGGCGAGCTGCATTCCGGCTACGTGCTCGGCGATGCTCCCTGCTCGTTCGCAGCCGTCGTCTTCCATGCGGACTTGCTCGGCAAGGGCATGATCGATCGGCTCCATGACCAATATATCCTGCCACTTCTTCAGCGAAACATACGTCCGCCGGTACATTTGCACGCCGCGTACAATTCGGGACATGCCGGACTGCTGTCGCAGCTCAGCCTACTGTTCGAGTCGAATCGCAAGCGCGAGCTTGGGTACGAATTGTCGACCAAGGGATTGCTCTATTTAGCCATCGTCAACCTGCTCCAATCGGCCGACCCGGTGCAGCATGACCAGCGCGGCGATTCGGGGCAACTCAGGACGGATCGGCTCAAGGCGGCGGTCGAATATATCGAGCAGCACTACACGGAACAGATTCAGCTTCGGGAATTAGCGGAGCTCGTGTCGATGAGCGAATCGTACTTCTGCCGTTATTTCAAGCGCATCACGACGAAAAGCCCGATCGAATACATCAATCACTACCGCATCCAACAAGCGGCGGCGATGCTTCGGCATACGGACAAGAAAATCATGGATGTCGCCCTCGACGTCGGCTTCAACAATTTGAGCTATTTCAACGTCGTTTTTAAACAGCGTTTCAGTTGCTCACCGGCCGCGTACCGCAAGCGCGAGATGAGAATCGTCTAGCCGATCGGTGAGGGTTACGGTGTCTTTAACCTATGATCGCTGTATAGCTGTTCCGGACCTACGAAGAACGTGTTAACGTCGATTCGTTCTGTACGACCCTCATGAAGCTTGATCGTTTTCGTTCCCATGGATTGGCCATGGATCATACCCGGATTGATTTCAATACGTTTTCCTAGCTCACCCTCATAATAAAAATTCATCCCGCCTGCAGTTGGAGGATTCGATGTCTGCAGCACGCCGGAGTCCGGGATCTTGTGCACGAATGCCTCGCCTTCTTTCGGCAGTGCCGGGCGGTTTACTTGATTGTATTGGATTTCCACCCATCCCGTGAACCCGCTCGGCAGCAAGTACACGTGACTCTTCTGCTTACTTATCCCTACCATTCCGAATGCAATTGCAACTACTGCTAGGACTGCAAACGCTGCCATATAAATCTTGAACAACCGTTTCATGCTTTCATCGCCTCGGAAACTAGCTCGCGCCAATTCGCATTAGCACCCTAGCCTATTGTTTCCAAAAGCACTCGCAACCACTCGCATTGGGGGGGAAACCATGGAAATCATATTCATTCGGCATGGACACGGGGAACATCTCAACGACTATCCGAATCGGTTGAATACCCTGCATCCTAGTCTGACTCCATACGGCAAATTCCAAGTCGCTCAGCTGCGCGAAAATGTACGTATATCGTCCGAGGATTTGGTGCTCGTGAGTCCAACCAAGCGTACAATCGAAACCGCATCTATCTTGCTTGATCGCTCGGACTTTACAATTACGCCTCTTGTTGGCCCGAGAATGTTCCCGCAGAACCCCGACTCCCCGTCCCTGGCTTGCGATCGCATCTTGACGAAAGCCGAAATCACGGACTTATATGGCAGCAATAACCTTGTGGACCTCGAATTGGACTGCTGGGAGGAAGGGATTAATCGAATCGATCAGGCTGTATTCGAGGGATATGCCAAGCAGCTAATCGATTGGATTGGAGTAAAATATGCGCGGGCATTTATCATTTCGCATGATGGTACCATCACGAACTATCGGATCATGCTCGGAGAAGCCGGACTGACTAGGAATGATTTTCTCGGTGAGGCAGGCGTATACCGGATGGTCACGTAGATTCGCAGGCTGCCGCATTTCCCTCCGCCGCAATGACCACCAGCCATCGCGTACCCGCACTATTCCCATCCCTAAACATTCCTGTAGACGCTAATTTTTCGGCTTAGACAAAAACAGGGGCGCCTCGTATGATGGGGGTGTGAGGGGTCTGCAACCCTAATACCCATCAGGAGGCGCTTACTATGAAGTCTAGCCGAAA
>JAEWJS010000078.1 GCA_023386495.1 Bacillota bacterium
GTCCAGCGCATGCTGGCCGCTGTGTACATCAAGTACCGCATAACCTTCGTTAGCCAGATAGGCTGCCAGGAAGGCCGTCATCTGCTCTTCGTCATCCACGATTAATACGCGAATCTGCTCACCTTGCTTCTGCATGCTCTCTACCCGCCTTCGTTCGGAAGTAAATGGTCTTGCCGTCAGCTTCCATACGCATCGTTTCGACACGACGCTAATGAATTCCTGTCGAGCCGATCCGGAAGCGTCCATGCGCCTATCGGCTGAATCTGAATAGGATGTAGGAACTTGCGATTCTGTCAGGAGGGTTCAACATGCGGGGAATGATTCTCTATACGTCGGATCGGGGAGGCAACTACGAACTATGGGCTTACGCGCCGTCGGTGCCAATGAATCAGCCGCTTACTCGAGGTTTAGGCGAAGTCTACTCCGTACCTTATCCATCCCCGAACGGCCGCAAGATGGCATTTATCGGAGTGGATCACATCGTCCACTTGCTCGACCTGCGTACGGCGGCCGTCGCGCGCATCGATCAGTTGGACCCTTATTCGCTGCTCGCTTGGTCGCCGGACAGCCGTTTCCTCAGCTATGCGAAGAACGGTACGATCGTCGTGTATGACACGATCTACCATGCCGCGAGCGCATTGGTTCAGCCAGGTGCTGCGGATGTTCAGTGGTTCCCCTACGGCGAGCGATTGCTGTTCGCAGCGCCGGATTCCGGCGGCAACGGCCAGTTGTACGCGATCCGTGCCGACGGTTCCGGCCTTATGCAGCTCACCCGGAATACGGAAGGCCCGATCCACCACGTGCGGTTATCTCCGAACGGGCGGCAGGTCCTCTATACCCATCCTGGCGCCAGCATCTCGCTCATTACGATAGTCACGCTCGATACCGGACATAAGCATACGCTGGCAGGCGGCCCGCTTGCCAAAAACTACAATCCGGCGTGGTCACCCGACTCCGCTGCCATCGCCTACAGCACGACGGTTCAAGACGATTCCGGTTACCGCTCTTTCATTCAGACGGATCATCCCGTCGGCGGCGCACAGGAGACGAGGGCGATCTCGGACTGTTACGCGACGCCGGTTGCCTGGTCACCGGACAGCAGGCATCTTGCCTACTTATCCGGCTGCACGAGTGGAGGTGCCGCTACAGAGCTGCGTGCCATCGACCTGCATCGTCCTACTGCCCCTGCCGTGCTGCTGGCCAGCGGCGGCCGCTTCACGGCCGTCAGTTGGGAAAGGATGCCTTCCTTGCATTGACCAATCGAATCCACCTACTAGAATCGATCATGTTTTCCATTATAATCCACGCCACAACATCCCGCTATATGCAAAAAAGGCTGCAACAGACCCCCGCAATGCGAGTTTCCATTACAGCCGATAGCCTTTACTGTTGCATGCCTAATATCAGCCTATCAATATCGCATACACGACGCCGGGACCGTGCACGCCGATCGTCAGATCGTTCTCGATGTCGGCCGAACGGCTCGGTCCGGAGATGAAGTGTATGCCTGCGGGCAGCCCTTCGCGACCGCGCGCGTCGAACTGCGTGAGCACCTCGCCCAGCCGGGTATGCAGTCGCTCTAGCGGCAGCAGCACGAACAGCACGGTCGGCAGCAAGCTGACCGAACGGCCCTTGCGCTTGTCGGAGAGCACGGTCACCGATCCCGTATAGGCAACGGCGAAGTCGGCCTGCACGACGCCGAAGTCGGCCTCGGCAGCGCGAGCCTTCCACGACTCGCCCGCTTCCGTGTTCCATGTCAGCACTTGCGCGTCAGGAAGCGCAGCCTCCAAGCCGAGCGACGCCAGCTCGTCCTCGTCCTGCCGCAGCACGATCCGCGCGCCCATCTCACGCGCCTTGCCCGCAATGAATGCCGCCGCGGCATCGCGGCCCTCGACGCGCGTCGCATGTCCGCCGACGCTGATGAAGTTGTCCATGAACAACTGGATGCGTTCCTCCAGCGGCAGCGCGAACGACGCCCAATATTCCGGCGCTCCCCGGAACGGCTGCGCAGGCGGCTCGACGGGCCGCGGCCGGCCGAGCTTCCGCGAGATGCCGTCCATGAAGCTCGCCTGCTTCGCCCGCGATTCGCGTTCGAGCCTGCTCAGCAACTCTTGATGCTTATCACTCATGGCGCTTCGCCCCGCCTTCCTTGTCCGCGCCGCTGCGCTGCCTCAGCACGGCTTCCATCCGCTCGCGCACCGCACTGCTCATCGGCTGCAGTCCATCCGCAGACAACTCGCGATCGAGCGCCTCCCAACGGTCGCGGAACGACTCCTTCGGCAGCGTCGGCGTGACCCGATAGCTGTTCCAGCCCTTAAGCGGTCCGAGCTTGATGCGGATGCCGCCGTCTCGCGCGACGAGCTTCTGACCGAGCTTGCCCAGCCGAACGGCTGCCGACATGCGGCCTGCCTTGCCGGCAACCATCCCGAAGCCCTTCATGCCGAGCGACTCCAGCTTATTGCCATGGCCGCTCTCGACCTTGCGCCTCCGCAGGTAGACGAGCATGTCGTGCAGCGGAATTTTGACCGGACAAGCCTCGTAACAAGCCCCGCACAGACTGGAAGCATTCGCGATATCGTCCCACTCGGCGACATTCTTCTGCAGAGCTGGCGTCAGCACGGCGCCGATCGGACCGCTGTACGTGCCGCCGTAAGCGTGGCCGCCGATATGGCGATAGACCGGACATGCGTTCAGGCATGCGCCGCAGCGTATGCAATTCAGCAGCTCCTGGAACTCCGGGTCGCCAAGCTGCTGCGAACGGCCGTTGTCGACGATAATGATATGCATCTCTTCCGGACCGTCGGCGTCCTCATCGCGCTTAGGACCGCTGATGCCGGACATGTATACGGTCAGCTTCTGACCGGTCGCCGAGCGGGGCAGCAGCGTTGCCATGACCTCGAGATCCGTCCAGGACGGAATGATCCGCTCCATCCCCATCAGCGTAATCTGCGTGCGGGGCACGGTCGTCACCATGCGCGCGTTCCCTTCGTTCTCGAACAGCACCATCGAGCCTGTCTCCGCGATCGCGAAGTTGCAGCCGGTCATGCCGATATCCGCTTCGAGAAATTTCTCGCGCAGCTTCTTGCGGACGAAGCCGGCCAGCACGGTCGTGTCAGGCTCCAGCGTCTCGCCGGCCTCGGCCGACAGCAGATCGGCGATCTGATAGCGGTTCTTATGGATCGCCGGGATGATAATATGCGACGGCGTCTCGCCCGCAAGCTGAATAATGTACTCCCCGAGGTCCGTCTCCACCGCTTCCACGCCGATCGATTCCAACGCATGATTGAGATGCAGCTCCTCGGTCACCATCGACTTCGACTTGACGACCGACCGCGCGCCGCCGCTCTCCGCGATGGCAAGCGAGATGCGAACCGCTTCCTCAGCCGTATCGGCAAAATGCACATGTACCCCGTTCGCCCGCGCGTTATCGACGAACAGATTCAAGTAATAGTCCAGGTGAGCGATCGTGTGCAGACGAATCTGACGACCGCGCTCGCGCCATTCTTCCCAGTTGCCATGGGACTCGGCTGCCTGCTGCTTCCCGCTGCGCAGCCGCTCGGTCGTGAAGCGCACCGCCTTGCGAAGAAATTCGTCATTGAGTGCCAGATCGGCTCGCTCGCGTACGGTAGACGGCTTAGCCGCCGATGCTGCTTCGCTCGCGCTCACGATTCGTCACCCCCTCGTACAAGAGCTCGGCCAGATGCATGACGCGCACCTTGTCGCCTCGGAATCGCAGATTACCCCCGATGTTCATCAGGCAGGCCATATCGAGCCCCACCAGCACCTCGGCATCCGTCTCCTTGATATGATCGACCTTCTCGGTCACCATCGCGCCGGAGATGTCCGCCATCTTCACCGCGAACGTGCCGCCGAAGCCGCAGCAATCCTCCGCGAACGGAATCGGGACGAGCGTCATGCCCGCGACCTGCTCGAGCAGCGCCTTCGGCTCGTCCTTCGCCCCGAGCAAGCGGCTGCCGTGGCACGAGGGATGGTAAGCGACCGTATGCGGAAAATAAGCCCCCAAATCCGTCACGCCGAGCACCTGCACCATGAACTGCGAGAATTCGTAGGTTTTCTCCACGAGCGCATTCGCCTTGGCTAACTGAACCGGATCGTCCTTGAACAGCTCCGGATAGTGGTGGATCATATACGTGCACGAGCCGGAAGGCGACACGACAAAATCGCTGTCCTCGAATGCGTCGAGCAACGTAGCTGCCGTGCGCCGCGCTTCCTCCCAATACCCGCTGTTGTAAGCAGGCTGTCCGCAGCAGGTCTGCGACTCTGGCAGTTCTAGCTTCACGCCATGCCGCGCCAGCAGCCGCGTCATCGCTTCGCCGACAGGCGGGAAGAGCGCATCGCTTAGGCAGGTTATGAATAGAGAGACCTTCATCTGGACGAGCACACCCCTTTCTATGAGCAACGCGCGAACGGCCGCTTGCGATCACAACCGGCCGTTCGTGCGCTCTATTCTATACGACGCTGACCGTAATGCCGCGTTCCTCCAGTTGCGAGAGGGAATCCGAATCGATGCGCTTATCCGTGATGACGACGTCGATTTCGCTTATGTCTGCCACATGGGTGAATGCCTGCGCACCTAGCTTGCTGGCGTCAGCCAGCAGATAGACGCGATCGGCCATGCCGATCATGCGCTGCTTCACGCGGCCCTGCAGCTCATTGGATTCGCTGACGCCGCGGGTCAGATGGACGCCCTTGCAGGAGAAGAACAGCTTATCGACGTGGTAGCCTTCGAGCGACCGCTCGGTGAGCGGACCGACATAGGACAGCGAGCGCTGCGCAAGGATGCCGCCGGTCGAGATGACTTGGATCTTCTCCTTGGCAGCCAGCTCCGTCGCCACCTTGATCGAGTTCGTCAGCACGGTGAGCGGAATGTCGGGCATGATCGCTGCCATATACCAAGCCGTCGTGCTCGCATCGAGCAGAATCCGCTCGTTAGGCGCGATGTGCTTGATCGCCTCGCGCGCAATCCGCCGCTTCTCCTCCGCGTTCGTCACCTCGCGCTCCAGATAAGGCGTCTCCGATTGCGCATCCTTCACGCTGACGGCACCGCCGTGCGAACGGCGCAGCCGGCCCGCCTGCTCGAGCCGATCCAGATCGCGGCGAATCGTCTCTTCCGTTACCTCGCACAGCTCGCTGAGCTCGGTGACGCGGATGCTTCCCCGCTCGTTGACGAGCGACACGATGAATGCGTATCGTTCTGCGACCAGCATAGACTAACCCTCCTGAGACTTTGTCTTAATTCTAAAAGATTGGTTGTCAGCGCCGAGAAGGTTGAACGATGGTAGCAATTGAGGAGCGGAGCGTAGGCAGACCTACGTGAGCACCGGAAATTGCGCCAGCGTTCAAGATTCGACGTCGAATACGCATCTGGAGTTACTTCGCGATCACAATCAATCCCTTATTCGGCGGAAGAGGCCGTATGCTTGCTCCCATTGCTCGCGATCTGCAGGTTCGTACTGCACGACCGGGAACGAATCGCGGATGACGCGGCGAGCCTCCCAGATGTCGGCGAACTCGCCCTGCGCGATCCATTGCACGGCAAGGTTGCCGATCGCGCTTCCTTCCGCAGGGCCGGCCCATACCGGCTTGCCGATTGCACTCGCCGTCCATTGGCATAGCAGCGCATTCTGGATGCCCCCGCCGACCATATGCAGACCGCCGAACGTCCGGCCCGCTAGCGATTCCGTCAATTCCAGCACATAGCGGTATTTTAATGCCAAGCTCTCGAGGATGCAACGGCAATATTCGCCCGGCTGCTCAGGCGGCTGCTGTCCGGTCCGCATGCAATAAGCTTGAATCCGGGTCGTCATATCGCCGGCATGGAGGAAGCTTGGGTCATCCGGATCGATGAACGCATGGAAAGCTCTTGCCTCGCCTGCCAGCTGCACGAGCTGCGGATACGTGTAATCCAAGCCGCGGCGATCCCATTCCCGCTTCAGCTCTTGCAGGATCCACAACCCCATGATGTTCTTCAGCAGCCGATACGTACGGCCAGCGCCGCCTTCATTGGTGAAATTGAGGCGCAGTGCCTGCTCGGTCAACACAGGCGCGTCAATCTCCGTCCCCATGAGCGACCACGTGCCGCAGCTTAAGTATGCGAAGGAACGTTCGGTTGCCGGCACGGCAACGACAGCCGAACCGGTATCATGCTCGGCTACCGCGACGACCGGGATCGCGCCGATCCCCAACTCCTGCTGCACCGATGAGCGCAGTTGCCCCGCAGCCGCGCCGGGTAACGCTACCGCGTCGCCAGAGGCGCCGAATAAGGAGCGGCGCACGCCGATCGCACCCAGCAGCTCATTATCCCAATCGCTCAGAATCGGGTTATAGAGCTGCGTGGTCGTCGCATTCGTGAATTCGTTCAGCATCTCGCCGGTCAGGTAGTAACGCAGAAGGTCCGGAATCATGAGGAGCCGCTCGGCCTCCTGCAGCAGCACGGAGCCTGCCTCCTTCATCGCGGCCAACTGATAGATCGTATTGAACGGCAGGAACTGGATGCCGGTTCGCCCATAGATATAGCTAGGAGTCAGTCTGGCCTGCAGCCGCTCCATGACGCCTTCCGTATGACGGTCGCGGTAGTGGTACGGATTGCCGAGCAGCTCGCCGCGCCGGTCGATCAGCCCGAAGTCGACGGCCCATGAGTCGATGCCGATGCTGCCAGGCGTCACGCCGGTCTGCTTCGCCATCAATAGCCCTTGCTTGATCTCGTGATAGAGGCGCAGAATATCCCACTGCAGCCTGCTGCCAGCTTGCACCGGGTCATTGGAGAACCGGTGCAGCTCTTCGATCTCGATGCGGCTCCCCGCAAGGCGGCCGAGCAGCGCCCTGCCGCTGCTCGCTCCTAGATCGTACGCCAGAATCGTCACGCGATAAGCACCGCCTCTCTTATGGCGTTTCGACTGCGCTGCCTGCCGCAGTCTCCCGCTTCAGCAGCACATCCGCCTCGTATTGTTTCACTTCGGACAGCCAAGCCTCGCGGACCGGCACGCCCTGCGTCACGCAATAGTAGTCCCACACCGCACCGAACGGATACGACTTGAATTCTTCCGTCAGCGCGAGGCGCGTCGTGTAGTCGCCGGCCAGCTCTGCTTGCTTGAGCGCTTCCACAGGCTCGAGCATGGCGCGCAAGAGCGCCTTGATCGTATTGCGCGTGCCGATGACCCATGCCGCGACACGGTTGATGCTGGCGTCGAAGAAGTCCAGGCCGATATGCGTCTTGCCGAGCAAGTCGCCCCGCACGAGCTCGCGCGCGATCTCGAGCAGCTCGTCGTCCATCGTCACGACATGGTCGCTGTCCCAGCGCATCGGGCGGCTGACGTGCAGCAGGATGCCGTCCGAGAACAGCGCGAGCGACGACAGCTTATTCGAGATGACCTCCGTCGGGTGAAAATGTCCCGCATCCAGGCAGATCAGCTTATTGTTCTGCATGCCGTAGCCCATATAGAATTCATGCGACCCGACGACATACGCTTCGGAGCCGAGGCCGAACAGCTTGCTCTCGACGGCGTCCAGATGATGCTTCGGATCGAGCGGCTCGGTGAACACTTCGTCGAGCGAATCCTTCAGCCGCCTGCGCGGCGTCAGCCGGTCCGCAGGCGCATCCTTATAGCCGTCCGGCACCCATACGTTCGTGACGCAGGTCTGGCCGAGCTGCTCGCCGAAGTACGCGCCGATGCGGCGCGAACGCTTGCAGTGCTCGATCCAGAATGCGCGCACCTCAGGGTCCGGGTGGCTCAAGGTCAGCCCGTCCTTGGACATGTCATGCGAGAAGCAGGTCGGATTGAAGTCGAGCCCGAGCCCCTGCTCGCGCGCCCAATCGACCCATGGTTGAAAATGCTTCGGTTCCAGCTCGTTCAGGTCCGGCTTCTCGTCCGTGTCGGCGTAGATCGCATGCAGGTTCACCTTATGCTTGCCCGGAATGAGCGAGAATGCCTTCTCCATGTCGCAGCGCAGCTCATCCGGCGTACGCGCGGCGCCGGGATAATTGCCCGTCACCGAGATGCCGCCGGACAGCGCCTGCTCGCGGAACAGGAAGCCCTTCACGTCATCCCCCTGCCAGCAGTGTACGGAGACGCGTATGGCCGCTAGCTTCGCTAGGACGTCCTCCGTATGAATGCCGTGTTGTGCATATAGTTGTTTAGCCGCTTCATAAGCTTGCGCAATGCTCGCTTGCATCGAATGCTCCCCCTCTTATTGAATCGGATACGCCATGACCGACATCAGCGCATTCTCCGCTTGCGTCGCATCCAGGCGGCTGTATTGCACGACAACCGGAATATCGCTCCGTATTTCGATCGCATAGGGGACGCCGGCCGGAATCGACTCTCCATTGCCTGCGAGCGAGCTGGTGCGAATATGTTTCGTGCGACGAGGAGGCACAACATACAGAATCTCTTCCATCGGGTCACGATCCTCGAAGAAGATCGTGATCCGGAGCAGCGCCTCCTCCGTCGAGCTGTTGAGAACGCAGATCGACTCGTGGCTGGTCAGCTGCCCGGAGCTGAGCTCCGGGATGTAACCGTCGGGTATGACCCAATGCTTATGCCCGCATGCTTGGTACATCGGTATATCTCCTCCCCGATAACTTATCGCGTGAACGCTGCCGGTACGCCGCCGTCGATCGTCAGCATGCAGCCGGTCGTTTTCTCCGACTTGGAGGACGCGAAGAACGCGATGCCTTCGGCGATATCCCGCGGGTAGATGTTCACGAGCAGCGTCGTGCGCTTGCGGTAGTATTCTTCCAGCTGATCCGGCTCGATGCCGTATGCTGCCGCACGCTCATTGCGCCAGTTGGAATTCCAGATCGCGGAGCCTTGCAGGATGGCATCCGGCAGTATCGAATTAACGCGGATGCCGTGCTCGCCGCCCTCAGCCGCGATGCACCGAGCCAGATGAACCTCCAGCGCCTTCGCCGAGCTGTACGCGGACGCATTTTTCCCGGCATAGATCGAGTTCTTCGAGCCGACGAACACCATGCTGCCGCCGATGCCCTGTTCCTTCATCTGCTTGAACGCTTCGCGCGCCACGAGGAAATATCCCGTGCCCAGCACGTTAATATTGAGGTTCCATTCCTGGAGCGACGTCTCTTCGAATGGACTGGACGTTGCGAGTCCCGCATTGTTGACGATGATGTCCACGCCGCCGTATACCAGTGCCGTCTCGGCGTATGCTGCCTGGACCGCTTCTTCGTTCGTGACGTCCATCTTGACTGCGACCGCGCGATTGTCGCCGAACTTCGCATTAATCTCGTCCGCGACCTTCTGAGCGCCCTCCAGGTTGAGGTCAGCCAGCACGACATGCGCGCCTTCCGATACGAGGCGGCGTGCAGTCTCGCTGCCGATGCCGCCGGCTCCGCCTGTAATGAACGCGACCTTACGGGAGAATTCAGCCTCAGCCGGGGCCAACGAAAGCTTGTAGAGCTCAAGCGGCCAGTATTCGACGTTGTACGACTCGTTCTCGGACAGCGAGACGAAATCCCCGAGCGCCGTAGCGCCGCGCATGACCGCGATCGCGCGGTGGTAGAGCGCGCCGCTCACCTGCGACATCGCCCAGCTCTTGCCCGTATTGATCATGCCTACGCCAGGAATCAGAATGACGCGCGGCGCGGCTTCGAACATGACGTCGCCTTCATGCTTGTTGCGTTCGAAATACGCTTGATACTGCGCTTTATAAGCGGCGACGCCGGCTTGAAGCTTCACCTTCAGTCCCTCGATATCCTCCGCATTCGGCTCCCAATCGATGAACAGCGGCACGACCTTCGTATGGACGAGATGGTCCGGACAAGCTGCACCGACTTGGGACAGCTCCGGCGACTTGCGGCCGCCGACGAACTGCAGCACATCATCGCCGTCGTCGAAGGAGAGGATCATTTTCTTCGTATCGCTTACGGCACCTCGGATGACCGGCATCACCTGCGCGGCGATCGAACGGCGAACCTCGCGCGCCAGCGCCTCATGCTTCACGCCGCCGAACAACTGCGACTCGTCGACACGCGCTTCGATGAAACTCGCAGCTTCTTGGATGATCTTGATCGTCTGTGCGTATGCGGCCTCCGATGTGTCGCCCCACGTGACGAGCCCGTGCTTCTCCATTAGGACAAGCTCGGCCTTCGGATTGTTCAAGACACCCTCTGCGATCATCTTCGACAGCTTGAAGCCGGGACGGATATAAGGCACCCACACGAAGCGGTCCCCGAAAATCTCTCTCGCCAGCTCCTTGCCGTTATGCGCGCAGCATAGGGAGATGATCGCGTCCGGATGCGTATGGTCGACGTGCTTGAACGGCAGGAAAGCATGCAGCAGCGTCTCAATCGAGGCTCGCGGATGCTTGGCGTCGATCATGCAGTTCGCCAGATAAGCGACCATGTCCTCGTCCGACATGTCGTCACGCTCGAACAGCGGGCGAATGTCCTCCATACGAAGACCCGTAAAGTTGCCTGCCTTCATCGTGGCCAGATCGGAGCCGCTGCCCTTCACGTACATCACTTCCACGTCGCGTCCGCGAAAATCCTTGACCGTCGTCTTGCTTGACGTGTTGCCGCCGCCCCAATTGCACACCCGGCGGTCCGTACCGATCAGATTGGAGCGATACACCAGTTCATCCAGCCCAGGCTGCAGCGCTGCTGCTTTCGACGGATCCCATAAGCTTGTAACCATACGTTTGAATACCTCCGATTATCTCGCATCATGCGGTTAAGTTCATTTCCATACGGAAAGTATATCATCTTTGTTTTTATTTGAATAGGTTTGTTTTTGTTTGAAAATTGGACTGTGAAAGTTGGGGATGACCTAGAATACACAACAGCCCCGCTGGAATGTCATTCCATACGGAGCTGTCTGTTAACCATATTCAAGATTCGTACTTGCTAGAGTCCACATCCGGATAACTTCCAATTTTATTCCATCATGTGCAGGAGCGCCATCCAGGACTCTAGCTGCTGGGCCAGCAGCGTAAGATCCTGCTTGGCCGCATCACGATTCTCGTATGCTTCGATCTGCTCCTGCGTCCGGTAGGGATACTGGTTGCCGAGGTAACCGCCCCTCGCCATGAACATATCCAGCGTTGACGGTGTTGCAGACGCTGCCTCGTACTTCATCCATTCTCTCAGCTCAGCCAACTTCGGATTGTCGTCGGAGCGAAATGCACGATGATCGACTTCAAGCGCGTTACGCACAATGAAGTCCATCGCTTCTTCGCTGTTCTCACCGACAATGAACTGCATAAGAGCCCATGCAAGTTCCTGCTGTCTGGATTCCTTCGTGATAGCAAGACCTGATAACAGCGAAGTATTATAGTGAGTTCCTTCGAACGTCGAGGGAACAGGGGCGAGTCCATAATCCTTATCCGTGGAACGAGTTGGGGTACGCAGCTCAGTCGCGCGCCACATGCCCATTGCCGGCAGTTCTGTCGGGTCGCCCTCTAGAATGAAGGAAGGCATCATCTGTGCGTAACGCACGAATGCTTCTGTCGTTGACTCGCTGTCCAGGTAGCCGCTGATGTGACTGCGATCCAGAGAAGCGTACTCTCCTCCCAACCCCCGTATGATGTGCTCCACCTCATTCAATCCTGTAGGAGCACTGACTGTTGCTCCAACCTGTACCAACTTGATCGCCGTGTCCGCATATTCGGCCATTGTCCATCCTATCTTCGGCTCAGGCAAGCCCAACTGCCCGAACAGCGTCTTGTCATAGAACACCATCATCGGATTGCTTCGAACCGGGAGCAGGTAAGGTACACCGCCGATCTCCGCAGATCTGATCACATCGGCATAGTCACCATCCCACTTCTCCTCATTTTCCATGATGCGATCCCCTAAGTTAATTATTCGGTCCTTCGCGGTAAACTGTGCTTCATTCATGTTCATCTCGATAATATCCGGGGCAAGATTCGGATCACGCAGTAATGTCGGAAGTGCATAGTTCTCCGGAGCGATATCGATCACTTCGATCTGAACGTTCGGATGCTTCTCCATGAATGCTTCCATCCGATCTTGAATCGGGTATTCCTTGAAACCCGCCAAGTATGGCTTATAATCGGGCAATACTGTATGTCCACCGAACAGTGCAACCCGCAGTGTACCGCTGTACTCGCTCTCCACTTCGTCAACAGGCTGAATGAGTTGACAAGCCGTCAACAACAGCGTGAAAACGATTAGAATGAATGCCGCTCGCTTCATCTCGTGGACTCCTTACTCGCCGGCACCATGCTTGTTAATCGCTATCTGCCAGCCACTTCGTATACAAATAATGGTGTGCAGCGGTGAAAGATTTCAACAGTGGTAGTATGCCGGATGTTTGTTCGCATGTAAATGAAAACTTTCCAATATATCCCGCAAAAGTACAAAGCAATCACTTCACAAATCCGCGCATACCCTTCATACTGAAACTACCATTATTTTCAATTGGGAGTGGTCTCGTATGGGGAAGCTGTTCGACGCGATCTTGCCGGAACATGAAGCTTTTATGAAGAAGCAGCACATCTTCTTCGTCGGATCCGCACCCTTGGCGGCTGACGGGCATGTGAACCTATCGCCGAAGGGCCATGACGTGTTCCGCATTTTCTCGCCCACGCAGGTCGGCTACCTCGATCTCACGGGCAGCGGCAACGAGACGAGCGCCCATCTCATGGAGAATGGGCGTCTGACGTTCATGTTCGTCGCCTTCGACGGCGCGCCGATGATTCTGCGGCTGTACGGAACAGGCCGGGTGGTGTTGCCCGATTCGCAGGAGTGGACGGCGCTTGCTCCCCGCTTCGACATGCTCCCTGGCGCACGACAGATCATCCTCGCAGACCTTCACGCGGTGAAAACCTCCTGCGGCTTCAGCATCCCGTTCTTCGAATACAGCGGGGAGCGCGATACATTGAAGAAGTGGGCGATCCAACGCGGTGACGGATTGGTCGATTACCATCGCGAGAAGAACATGGTGAGCATGGACGGCCTCCCGACGCCAATCGGCAGCAAGCTGCAGGGAATGGAAAGTTAGTTGGCGCTGATGCGAGGTGCGAGGGTGCCGTGCGAGGTACGCGGTGCGAGGTGCAGGGGTGCGGGGTGCGACTCAGTCGCAATAGATGCATTTCCTACCACTATTTTCTCGGCGCTTGAATGCATTTTGAATATAGTGTAGTTTTTTACCACTATTTTTAGCGATTTGGTGGATTCGCCAGACATTGCCCTTATTAGTTGTACAATTTTACGCTATTATCCGGAATCCAGCGTGAGTAGAGAAATTAGTGGTACGTTTTCCCGTTATTTCGATCGTCGGCGGGTAGCGTCAACCTCACGTTACCTCGCCTGCCTTGCACGCCTTCAGCCGTTCGCCACATCGATCGCCATCTGTCCACCGCCAACCGTACGCCACATCG
>JAEWJS010000079.1 GCA_023386495.1 Bacillota bacterium
GCACCGGCTCTTCGCGAATGTCATAGCCGACGACGAGCCGTTCATACTCGGGGCCCGACTCCGGGATCGGCTCGGCGGCGGCGCTGGCCATAATCGCCTGCACGACCTCGCGCTCATCCTGCTCGCGCTTCTGCGTGAATTGCTCGTACGCCTCTTGGCTGGAAGAGCCGACGACGAGCTTCACCTTGCAAGATCGCTTGAACTGCTGCTCGAAGAATCGTGCCGCCGCCTCGTCGATCTTCTTCTTGCGAGCCAGCTCCAGCCCCATCTCATCGAGCAGCGTGACGGTTAAGAGCTCGCCTTCCGCTTCGATATGGGCTTTGCCCAGCCAGCCGTTGACCGACACCATCTCGCGCGTCGCCCAGTCGATGAAGTGCTGCCAATAAGCGAGCAGCACCTCCGCCGTCGAGATCTCGGGCTCATAGTCGATAACGAACGAGATGTCCGCAATATGCCCCAGCTGCGAACGGACGCGCTCGCAGAACAGTTGGTATGCCTTATAAGGAAGCAAGGACGTCTTGCGAATGCAAAACGTCCATTCCTTATTATTCGATTTCACGGCCACATGATCGATATATCCGTCAGAAAAATACGTTTCGATAAAAGCCCCATCCAGCTTCGCCTGCTCGAGGAGCAGTTCGAATCTTCGGCGCTTCTCCCCATGTTGGCTCAACAAATTCCCCTCCCAGAAGAAACGATAGCTTTAATAAGCCCTTGCGAAGACGACGGTGTGAGCGGCTGGATCGCCGCAGACGAGGCAGGTCGGCTGCTTCGTCGTCGGTTCGAACGGGATGTTGCGGCTCGTCGCGCCCGTCTCTTCCTTCACTTGACGCTCGCAAGCTTCCGATCCGCACCAGCCTGCCTCCACGAAGCCGCGCTTCTGCTCCATGAACGCTTTCATCTCGTCAAGCGTGCCGAGCACGCGGAAATTCTCTTCGCGGAATGACTTGGCGCGCTCGAACATCTCGTCATGGATCTGATCCAGCATGCGTTGAACCTCTTCCGCCAGATTGTCCTGCGGCACGATGCGCTTCTCGCCGCTGATCCGCGAGACGAGCACGACTACGCCGTTCTCCATGTCGCGCGGTCCCAGTTCAAGACGCAGCGGCACGCCGCGCATCTCGTACTCGTTGAACTTCCAACCCGGGCTCATGTCCGCGCGGTCGTCCACGCGCACGCGTATGCCGGCTGCCTTCAGCTCGCGGTAGAGCTCGTCCACTCTGCCGACGACCTGCTCCCGCGTCTTCGGCGGTCCGATCGGAATCATCATAACCTGAGTCGACGCAACCTTCGGCGGCAGCGCCAGTCCGCGATCGTCGCCATGCACCATGATCAATGCGCCGATCAGCCGCGTGCTGACCCCCCATGAAGTCGTGTGCGCGTACTGCAGCTCATTATTGCGATCCGAGAATTGGATGTCGAACGCTACGGCGAAGTTCGTGCCGAGGTAATGCGACGTGCCTGCTTGCACGGCTCGTCCATCCTTCATCATCGCTTCGATCGAGAACGTGTCGACGGCGCCGGCGAATTTCTCCGAGGGCGTCTTCTGCCCGACGACGACCGGGATCGCCAGATAGTTCTCCACGAAGTCGCGGTAAATCTCAAGCATCCGCATCGTCTCTTCGCGGGCTTCCGCTTCGTTCTCGTGCGCCGTGTGGCCTTCCTGCCACAGGAATTCGCTCGTGCGGAGGAAAGGCAACGTGCGCTTCTCCCAACGGACGACGTTCGCCCATTGGTTAATGAGCAGCGGCAGATCGCGATACGATTGGATCCACTTCGCGTACATGTGCCCGAACATCGTCTCCGATGTCGGACGAATCGCGAGACGCTCCTCCAGCTTCTCCCCGGCAGCTTCCGTCACCCAAGGCAGCTCGGGATTGAAGCCCTCCACATGCTCTTTCTCCTTCTGGAAGAAGCTCTCCGGAATGAACAGCGGGAAGTAGGCGTTGCGATGACCCGTCTCCTTGAAGCGGCGATCAAGCTCGCGCTGGATGTTCTCCCACAGCTCGTAGCCTTCCGGGCGGAATACGATGCACCCGCGCACCGGCGAGTAATCCATCAGCTCCGCCTTCTTGATTACATCGATATACCATCTCGAGAAATCTTCGCCCTGCGGCGTAATTTCGGTTACGAATCCTTTATCCTTCGACATAAGCGCCTCCCACAGCGGATGACCCCGGCTTCTACCCTTGGATCAAATTCAGAATATCGTTGTATGTCACGGCCAGCATAAGCAGCATCAACATCGCGAAACCGATGAAATGCACCATGCTCTCCCGGTTCGGGTCGATCGGCTTGCCCCTCAGTCCCTCTATTCCGAGGAAGATCAAGCGGCTGCCGTCGAGTGCCGGTATCGGCAATAGGTTGAAAATACCCAGATACAAGCTAAGTATCGCGGTCCAAGAGGTCAGCTGCTCGATGCCCTGTGCCGCAATCTGTCCGGTAACCTGCGCCGTCTTCACGGGGCCGCCGAGATCGTCGAGCTTGAACTGGCCGAGAATCAGCTTCTTGAAGCCTTCGAAAATATTGATCGTCATGTTCTTCATGGCGTTCGCCCCGAATTCGACCGTCTCCAGGACGCCGGGGGTTCGCGTCGGCACCGCTCCGTACTTGGCCGTTACGCCGACCTTGCCCGTGTTGCTGGCCGAATCGAGCTCAGGCGTAATGCTGATGTCCATCGGCTTGCCGTCGCGCACGATTACCCAAGCCATCGGCTTGTTCGCGGATTCGCCGATCAATGCCAACATCTTATCGAAGTCAGCCCCAACCTCTACGCCGTTGATCGTCTGAATCTGATCGTTCGGCAGCAGTCCAGCCTTCTCGGCTGGCGTCCCTACGATTTCATTGATCAGCAACTTGTCCGGCGGATGCTCCGGTATCCCTACCATCTGAACAGACGACATAAACAGCACGAATGCGAGCAAAAAATTCATCATCGGACCGGCAAATATCGCCATTGCCCGTTGCGGCACCGTCTTGCTGCCGAATTGGCGGTCAATCGGCGCGATCTGCGTCTCTCTGCCTCGCGCAATGACCAGCGCATCCCGCTGTACGCTATAGCGTTCGCTCTCGCCCTCGACGTTGAGCGTCAGCTTCAGGCTGCGTTCGAGATCGATCGTCTCGACGACGCCCCGGATGACCGAGGTGCGTTCGTCCAGCTTATCCAGATAGACGCGGCTCACGGCGCCGTCAACTAGCCTTACGCATATCGTCTGTCCTTGCTTGACCTCGACGATCTCGGGATCCTCGCCTGCCATGCGAACGAATCCGCCCGCAGGAATAAGCCGCAGCGTATACCGCGTCTCGCCGCGCTTGACCGAGAACAGCTTCGGACCGAAGCCGATTGCGAACTCACGCACGAGGATGCCTGCCCGTTTCGCGAAATAAAAGTGTCCCCATTCGTGAATCGATACGATCACGAAAAAGACGAGCACGGTCATGAGGACGACCTGTACCATTTCCATAGAAGCAGCCTCCTGTTCGTAAGCCTGTACCTTTGTGCACCTACATTAACACTATTCTCACACCATTAACAAGAGAACAGTCAATGCGCGTTCATGATGCCTTATAGCACAGCAGCATGTTCACGGGTGCGCCTGTCGGCAGCGATGATGGATTCAACGTCGGTTAGGGGCTCTGCTTCGTGGCGATCGAGCAAGGTGCCGATCAAGCGTTCGATATCCAGGAACGTGATCTCTCCGCGCAGGAACCGTGCGACCGCTACCTCGTTCGCCGCATTGAATACGACCGGTGCGGAGCCGCCGGCACGCCCTGCCTCATACGCCATGCGCAGGCAAGGATAGCGGTCGAAGTCCATCGCGCGAAAATGAAGCGCGCCCAGCTTCGCAAGATCGAGCGGCTCTGCCGGCGACGGCGCCCGATCCGGGTAAGTCAGCGCGTATTGAATCGGCACGCGCATATCGGGCAGACCGAGCTGCGCGATGATGCTGTGGTCGACATATTCGACGTAAGAGTGAATGATGCTCTCCGGGTGAAGCAGCACATCGATCCGGTCATACGACAGCCCAAACAAGTGATGGGCCTCGATAACTTCCAGCCCCTTGTTCACCATCGTGGCAGAATCGATCGTGATCTTAGCCCCCATTGACCAATTCGGGTGGCTGAGCGCTTGCTGAACGGTCACGCCTTCCAGCTCGGAACGCGCGCGGTCGCGGAACGAACCGCCGGAAGCGGTTAGCACGATCCGCTTCACGCGGTCGATCCGTTCCCCGTTCAGGCATTGGAAGATCGCCGAATGCTCGCTGTCGACCGGCAGGATCGCAACGCCCTTCCGCGCGGCCGCCTCCATCACGATCGTGCCAGCCGTAACGAGCGTCTCCTTATTCGCCAATCCGATCGCGGCGCCGGCTTCGATGGCCGCCAGCGTCGACCGTATGCCTTGACTCCCTACGAGCGCGGTCACGACGCAATCCGCATCCGAACCGGCTGCGATTTCGATCAAGCCTTCTTCGCCGTACGAGACTTGTACCGACTGCGGCAGCAGCGCCGCCGCCTGATCCGCGGCTTCCTTCGTCGCCAGGCTAACCCGTTTCGGACGAAATTGTTCGACCTGCTTCACGAGCAGCTCGACATTGGACCCGGCAGCTAGGCCGGTTACTTCATATTGCTCCGGTGCACCGGCAATCACGTCTAGCGTCTGCGTACCGATCGAGCCCGTCGAGCCGAGTATCGCTATTTTTTTCACACCGAGTCCTCCCATGGGTCATCACGCGCATTCGCTGATGCAGTACTAGGGCAACAGTCCCGTCAAGGTCAACAGCGGAAAGACGATCAGCCAGCTGTCGCAGCGATCGAGTACTCCGCCGTGTCCCGGCAGCAGCGTACCGGAGTCCTTAACGCCGCGAAGCCGCTTGTAGGCAGACTGGATCAAATCTCCCAGCTGTCCTGCAACCGCGGCTAACAGTCCGATCATCAGCACCTTCTCGAGACTGATACGATCCGGTGCGGCCAGGTAGAAGCATACCCCTACAAGCAAGGCAATGACGATCCCGCCGAATGCGCCTTCGATCGTCTTATTCGGACTGATTGCCGGCCACAGCTTCGTTCTGCCGATGGCTCGTCCAACAAAATAGGCGCCGATATCGGACGCCCAGATGCAGAAGAATGCCAATGCCGTCAAGAATAAGCCGTGCGGCTCTATGCTGCGGACGACAATCATCTCCGAGAATCCATAACCGATATAGACAGCGCCAAGCAGCATAAGCGCCGCGCTGTCCAGCGTTACTTTGTTCTTGGTCAATACGGTGACGGCGAGCACAGCGAACATCGTACACCAAATGACCGCAGATGCAGGCGGATCAGCCAATCCCGCTTCTTGCCAAGGAAAAGCGATTGCGAGCATGCCGATATATGCCGGCAGCACGATCGGCTCATAAGGACGGAAGCCGTTCAAGCGGGCATATTCGTAGAATCCGATGATCGCTAAAGCAAGCACGATCCCGTTATAGAACCAACCGCCGATGATAGTCATTATGCCAAATACAATTCCGGCCAGCACGCCGGTGACGATTCGTTGTCTCAATGCCCGCCACTCTCCAATCGCCTATAATCCGCCGTACCTCCGTGCGCGGCGCTGATATTCGCCAATCGCCTCGTAAAAATGCGCCTCGGTAAACTCCGGCCAGTAGACGTCCGTGAACCATAGCTCGCTGTATGCAAGCTGCCACATCATAAAGATGCTGATGCGAAGCTCTCCGCTCGTCCGGATCAACAGGTCGGGATCCGGCAGACCTGCGGATAACAGCCGCTGCTCATAGTCGGCATCCGTCAGCTTATCCGGGTCCACACTGCCGTCTCGCGACTCTGCGCACAGTTGTCGAACGGCATCCATCATTTCCTTGCGGCTTCCGTAATTGAGCGCGAAATTGAGCACGAGTCCGGTATTGTCGGCTGTCTTGCGAATCGCTTCTTCTACCGCATGCAGCGTGTAATCCGGCAGATTATCCCGATAGCCCATCATCCGGACTTGAACGTTGTTCGCGATCAATTCATCGAGTTCAAGGGCAAGGAACTCCTGCGGGAGCTTCATCAGGAACTCGACTTCGGCCTTCGGACGCTTCCAATTTTCCGTTGAAAAAGCGTATAGCGTTAAATAGCGAATCCCGAGGTCATTAGCCGCCATTGTGATCCGCTTTACCGTCTTCATGCCAGAGTGGTGGCCAGCCACGCGAGGCAGGCCTCTCATCTTCGCCCAGCGGCCGTTGCCGTCCATAATAATGGCGACGTGAACGGGCATATTGTCCGGAGACAGCTTCTCCGGCAGATGCGTTCCACGGCTTAGCCGGGCGCGTATTCGCTCAAACATGCGCGTTCCTCCCAAGAGGGGTTAAAGGATCCTGCGCCAACCTCCAGGGGCTGAGCAGGGTGCAATACAACAAACCCCACCTTACCGGAGGGGCGAGTAGCGGTGACTCATAAAGCCCGCGTGTCATAACGATGCATTACCTGCTTATACTTCCATGATCTCTTTTTCTTTGGCAGCGAGGATTTTGTCTACTTCCGCGATGAAGCGGTCGGTCGCCTTCTGGATGTCATCTTGATGGCGGCGCGATTCGTCCTCGGAGATGTCCGTCTTCTCGAGCTTCTTGATGTCGTCGTTCGCATCGCGGCGAATATTGCGAATCGCTACTTTCGCCTCTTCGCCGAATTTCTTCGTCGACTTTACAAGCTCGGCACGGCGTTCTTCCGTCAGCGGCGGAATGCCCAGACGAATGACCGAACCGTCATTCGACGGCGTAAGGCCGAGATCCGACTTCAGAATCGCCTTCTCGATGGCGCCCAGCGACGATTTGTCCCAAGGCTGAATGATCAGCGTACGGCTATCGGGCGTATTGATGTTAGCAAGCTGGTTAACCGGCGTCATCGCGCCATAGTATTCCGCTTGAACCCGATCGAGAATCGCGGGCGTTGCGCGTCCTGCGCGAAGCGTCGACAAGTCGCGGCGCAGCGCGCCAAGCGCTTTGTCCATGCGCTCTTCAGCGTTCTTCTTGATCGCTTGTGGCATTATTCTACACTCCCTTTCACAATGGTACCGATCTTCTCGCCCATTACGACGCGCTTGATATTGCCGCTCTCGGTAATGGAGAAGACGATTAACGGGATATTATTGTCCATGCAGAGCGAGGAAGCCGTCGAATCCATAACGCCCAGATTCTTGTTCAGCACGTCCAGGTAAGTAAGCTGCTCGTACTTCTCGGCTGTCGAATCCTTGAACGGATCGGCGGAGTATACGCCATCCACCTTGTTCTTCGCCATCAGGATAACCTCGGCCTCGATCTCCGCGGCACGCAGTGCAGCCGTCGTGTCCGTCGAGAAGAACGGATTGCCCGTGCCTGCTGCGAAGATAACGACCCGGCCTTTCTCCAAGTGGCGGATCGCCCGTCTTCTAATATAAGGCTCCGCGATCTGCTGCATCGCGATCGATGTCTGGACGCGAGTCGGAACGTCGATCTGCTCCAATGCGTCCTGCAGCGCCAGCGAGTTCATGACGGTGGCCAGCATGCCCATATAATCGGCGGTCGCGCGGTCGATGCCCTTGGCAGAACCCGCAATCCCCCGCCAAATGTTGCCGCCGCCGCACACGATCGCGACCTCAACGTTCTGTTCGACTACTTCTTTCACTTGTTCGGCGATCGATGAGATCATGCCTGCGTCGATGCCATATCCGTTCTGACCGGACAACGACTCACCGCTTACTTTCAGTACGATTCGTTTATATACAGGACGTTCCAATCCGATTACCTCCATCTTGCTCCACGCGCTAGCGGCGCGGTTTCTATGTAATAACGAACGGCGGAGCGGAAGTACCGCCCCGCCGTCTACGCCTGGACTTATTAAAGGATATGCGCTGCGTTTTGGGTTTACTTTTTGACTTGTGCCATTACTTCTTCAACGAAGTTATCCACTTTCTTCTCGAGGCCTTCGCCGAGCTCATAGCGAACGAAACGGCGAATGCTGATGTTCTCGCCGATCGTGCTGATCTTCTCGTTCAGCAGCTGCGAGATCGTCTTGTCTGGGTCTTTCACGAACGATTGCTCCATCAGGCAATACTCTTCGTAGTACTTGCCGATGCGGCCTTCAACCATCTTCTCGACGATTTTCTCAGGCTTGCCTTCGTTCAGCGCTTGTGCCTTCAGAATTTCCTTTTCCTTCTCCAGGTCTTCTTGCGGCACTTCTTCGCGACGCACGTATTTCGGGCTCGCTGCAGCGATTTGCATCGCAATGTCACGCGCGAACTCACGGAATTGATCCGTCTTGCCTACGAAGTCCGTCTCGCAGTTGATCTCGACAAGTACGCCGATCCGGCCGCCAGCGTGGATGTAGGATTCTACGGTACCTTCGGTTGCCGCACGGCCTGCTTTGTTCGCTGCCGCGGACAAGCCCTTCTCGCGAAGAACTTCCGCTGCGCGCGTCAGATCGCCGTTCGCTTCCTCCAGTGCTTTTTTGCAATCGAGCATGCCTGCTCCCGTTCTTTCACGCAATTCTTTTACTGCTGCTGCATTAACCGCCATCGTTATACCCTCCTGATTTTTCTAGAGGTTATTCAAAAATCCCACTTGTGATCGCGAAGTATCTCGAGAAGCCTAAACGACGTCGAATCTTGAACGCTGGCGAAACTTCCGGTGCTCATGTAGCTTTGACTACACTGCGCTCCTCATTTTCTACCATCGTCCAACCTTCTCGGCGCTGACAAGCGGTCTTTTTGAATAGCTCTTCTAGTATGGTCTATGTACATGATTCTAAAAAAGGGCGGTGAGAGGTTTTCACCTTCCAACCACCCTTTGCATGTTTTAGGTTTGGACTTAAGCCGTCGTCTGCTCGCCTTGGCCAGCTTCGACAACTGCATCGGCCATCTTCGACGTGAGCAGTTTAACAGCGCGAATTGCGTCGTCATTGCCTGGGATCACGTAGTCGATCTCGTCCGGATCGCAGTTCGTATCAACGATACCTACGATAGGAATGCCGAGCTTGCGTGCTTCAGCGACTGCGATGCGCTCTTTGCGCGGGTCGATAATGAACAGCGCGCTTGGAAGGCTTCTCATGCCCTTGATGCCGCCGAGGAATTTCTCCAGGCGATCCTTCTCCTTGCGGAGGATGATAACCTCTTTCTTCGGCAGAACTTGGAACGTGCCGTCTTCTTCCCACTTCTCCAGTTGGCGAAGACGATCGATCCGCTTCTGAATCGTCGAGAAGTTCGTCAGCGTGCCGCCGAGCCAACGTTGATTAA
Organism: Bacillota bacterium; assembly: GCA_023386495.1. Classification (GTDB taxonomy): domain Bacteria; phylum Bacillota; class Bacilli; order Paenibacillales; family Paenibacillaceae; genus Paenibacillus_I. The sequence goes on from JAEWJS010000079.1 coordinate 9,248, forward strand.
TGTAGAAGTTGCCGCAGCGCTCTGCTTCTTCCTTAACAGAGTCTTGCGCTTGCTTCTTCGTGCCGACGAACAGAATCGAACCGCCCTCTTCGGCGATGGAGCGAACAAAGTTGTACGCTTCCTCAACTTTCTTGACCGTCTTCTGCAAGTCGATAATGTAAATGCCGTTCCGTTCGGTGAAGATATAACGATCCATCTTCGGGTTCCAACGACGAGTCTGATGACCAAAGTGAACCCCAGCTTCGAGCAGCTGTTTCATGGAAATAACCGCCATCTCCACAACACCTCCTGTAAATGGTTTTTGTGATGTTTCCCTCCGCCGACCGCATCTTTCGCCAAAACTTCCGCTAATGCGGGAGCACCCTTGACGAAATTAATCAGCGTGCGTTTTTAACACCGTCCATTACTATACCACAACTATTCGGGCGGTGCAACCGAGCAGCCGGGATTAAAAAAAAGCCGTCGTCAGTAGGCGAACGGCGGGCTCATTAATATATGCTTGACATCTGCTGGCGAAAGCTCGCCATCGAAAAAGTAGAAGCCTGCTTCGATTTCCGTGCTTAAGTCCGACATCAGCACGAGGAACACCCGCTCATCCTTAATGATTCCCTTCGAATGGAGCAGCTCCACCACTTCTCCCAGCTTCATGCCGGGTTTGATGCGCACCGGCAGCTTCTCGACGACGACCGATTCTGGCTTCGCAGCGGGCTCGGCAGCCGGCCGTTCCTCAGGTTCTGCCTGCGGCTCATTTACTTCGACCGGTTCGTCAGACGTCTTCGCGGCAGAGTCGTTCACGCTGTCGGCAGCCTCAGCAGCCTTGCCTTCGGCCTGCAGTTCAGCGCGAATTCGCGCTTCCATGTCAGCAATCCGTTCGTCGAGCTCCTGCTGCGTGTTCAAGGCATCCTCGCCGTTCATCTGATCGATCTGCTCCGTCTGTTCCGTTGCGGCACGGCCGGCCAACATCAATTGCAGCAGCACGGCGCCCATAGCCAGTCCGATGCCCAGACCCAGCATGAAGTTGCGATTCCTAAACACGGCGCTCCTCCTCTTGCTTGGCCAGTTGGAGGATCAGCATGACCTCGCCTTTGTTAATCGCCAGCTTCTTGGCAATGACATCGATCGACTTGCCTTGTCCATGCAGGTCGAACAGCTCGGCATAACGCTGACGGATCGGCGGCGATTGCGGCTCTGTCTCCTCTTGTACGGTTACGGGAGCGGCTCTTGCAGCCTCTGCAACTGCAGCCGCTGGCTGTTCTGCAGGCGTAGACTCCTTAACCGCCAGTTGCGAGGCCGAAGCACGCAGCGCTTGCAGCTGCTCTTCCAATCGAAGCTCGGCGCGCCCCAGCTTGTCCTCCAGCTCCTTGCATCTCCGTTCCAGCACGGCAATCCGTTCATCGCGCGATGCATTGTCCTCCCGCGTCTGATGCTGGGCTTTGGTTATCGTCTCGACCAGTTCGCGATTATCGGCCTCCATGTTCTCCATGAACTGCTCCAGCGCGACCTGCATCCCCGCGACGCCAGCCGCAGGCTCAGCGGCATCTTTGCGCCGCGGCATCGCCAGCGCGGCCACTGCCGCGAACGCGCCCAGAAGTACGATTAGCTGCCATGGCGCCATAACCCGCCACCTCTCTCTAGAACGTGATATCGATATGCTTCCCTTTGTACGGATGGATGCTCGGCTGCGCGGCAGCCTGCTCCTCTTGACCCTTCCCGTTGCGGCGATCCTCCTGCTGTCCGTTCGAATCGCGCTGACGGTCGTCGCGAATTTTTTGCCCGGTAGCTTCCTCGACCTCGGTATTCTTATGGCGAAGCTTCTCTGTCTCCTTAGCCGCCATATTGCCTAGCAGTTGCTGCTCGGCTGCCGGGCGATGCTGCATATGTCCATGGATGCCGCTTGCCTCTGGGGTGCGTGGAATAGACATTTGCAAATCGATCGATTTGAAGGTCATATTCTCATCTCCCTTATCCGAATCGGAAGAGATTAGTGCAGCGGCGACATCAGGATGTCACCGTCTGTATATTGGAAGTATACCCTTTGGCATGCGTCTTTGACAAAACGGGTATAGCGGCCAATGACGATCTTCGTGCCGCCGTATACCACATTCAACGCTTCGACCCGTGCGCGGTCGGTATCCTCGAGCGTCCTCTCGATCTCGAGGATCCGCTCCTTGAACGTCGACTGCTCCTCCAGGTTCTGGCGCTTGGTCGCATTCAGCTTGATGCGAAGCGCCATCTTGTCAGCCGACAGCTGGCCGGCAGCGGCCAACTGATCGAGCAGCACCAGCGCCTTATCCGTCTTATCGAGACTTTCCGCATAGCTCCTAACTTGCGCGCGAAGCTCCGTGAGCTCGGCCCTCAGCTCCGGCAGCACGCCTACTTCGATCGTCGTCGCTGTCGACATCGTATTGCCGATCGTGCGCGCGGCCACTCTCTCGCCTGCTTGCGCGACTCCCCCTACAAGCAGGCCCTTGGTCCCGGAGCAGATGATGCTGCGCGCTGCGCGCACATGCGAATGCATGATGCTCTGCGAGACGAGAATATCTTCGCCTGCGATGACGTTCGCGTCTTGAATGAAGGTGCATTTGACATTTTTACCGGCCTTCACCTGACCCTTATTGCCGGCAACGATGCCACCGGTAATCTCGATCGAGCCGTCCGAATCCAGTTCCGCCCCTTCGACGCCGCCGACAACCCGAATGTCGCCTGCTGCCCGTACCCGGAATCCGGTCAGCACATTGCCCCGAATGACTACCGTGCCGACAAAATCGATATTGCCGATATTGTAATCGACATCGCCGTTCACTTCATAGACCGGGAATACGTTGACCTTATCCCGCTCGGTCTTCGCGATCATGCCGTCGATCGCGGCATACATCGCAGTCTGTTCCGGGTTCAGCACGACATTCTTGCCCACCTTGAAGCGTGCGGCCTTGCCGTTCTTGCCGTAGAGCACTTCACCGGTTACCGCTTTGCCGGGCTGGCCGTCGGTAGGCGGAATTTGCTCGGCGATCAGCTGCCCCTTCGTGACGTTCCGCAGTTGAATAACTTCCTTGTAATCAACCGTGCCGTCCTCGTTCTCGAGAGGCTTCCGCTCGCCTTCCTCCATGCTGTACATGAACTTAATCTGGCCGTCGATGCCGTCAATCGGCGCATTGCCCGTCGCGATGACGGTCTGGCTGTAATAGTATCGACTGGGATTGTTCGCGATGTCCACCAGAACATTCGAATGGATTCCGAACACGACGCCGTTCCCCTTGACATATTGCTCCAGCTCCGCCAACGTGCATTTGAATGCATCGTCAGCCTTGTTAAAGAACAGCACCGCCGACAAATTGTCTTGCGCGATTTGGATACCGACGTAGGTCTCCAGCAACTCGCTGCTCATTCGTCCACCTTCTTTCCTAATCCTGCAACAACTGATTTTTCTGTTTCTCGAGCGCACCGCGCAATCGGAGAATCGCCTTAGAATGCAGTTGGGATATTCGTGATGGGGACAGCGACATGACTTCCGCGATTTCGCTTAACGACAGTTCTTCATAATAGAATAACGAGACGACAATCCGTTCTTTCTCGGTCAGCCTCTCGATCCCTTTAACCAACGTTTCCTTTAGGAAAAATTCCTGTACTTTATAATCGGGATTTTTGGCCTTCTCATCGACGAGCATGGACAGACGCGTCTCCGATTCCTCTTCGCGAATCGGATCCTCCAGCGAACAAATTGTCGTTACGGCAATTTCTTGGAGCATGTGCTGAAATTCCCGCTCGGTAATATTCAAATGCTCGCTGATCTCGGCATCGGAGACGGAACGCAGATACTGCTGTTCCAGCTTCGAATAAGCCTCCTCGATCTTTTTAGCCTTTTCCCGCACGGACCGCGGCACCCAATCGCCGGATCGCAGCCCGTCGATCATCGCGCCGCGTATTCGCCAGGATGCGTACGTTTCGAATTGCAGGCCCCGTTTGTAATCGAATTTATCGATGGCATCGATAAGCCCCATAACGCCATTGCTGGACAAGTCGTCCTTCGACACGTTTTTGGGCAAGCCGATCGCCATCCGGTTCGTAACGTATTCAACCAGAGGGAGATAAAATTCGATCAGCTGTTTTTTCGCTTCAATGATGCGGTCTTCTTTCCATTGACGCCACAATTCGATATTGGATAAATGAGGTGCCTTTGGTTCGATCATCATTGTCTCACCCCTCCTTGCTTTCCTTAAGGAAAACCGATCATATCAGGATGATTCCCGTTTTGCTTAAGGAAAGCTATCCTTGCCTCGGATCATTTCCTTCTTCAGTCAGATGGCGTATCGCCTGCGCCAATTCATCGGGCTCCTTGTTCTGCGTGGACACGAGCCTAGTCGGCTCGAAGGGCTTGAACATTTCGCCGCCTTGCGAAGACCCCAGAGGACCCTCCAGCTGCGATTTCAATAGCTCGTTCAAATCTTCGCCTTCGGCCGGCGTCGTCATGTCGACCTTCGTGCCGACGTTCGGATCCTCAGGATGCTGCTGCTCGGTCTGCTCCGTGATCGTTGTCGAACCGACAATGATGTGAAGCGCGCCGCGAAGCAGATAACCGAGTAAGAAGAATGCTGCGAATGCATAGACTCCGCGCAGAATCGATACGACGAAGTCATTGTTGCCAAGCGAAAAAATAAAAGCCAGGAGCAGACCGAACGCTCCCATTGCAAGATTCCAACGTACAGACCCCAGCATGCTACAGCTCCTTTATCCCGTACTGAACGCTGCGAATCATCAACAGCCCCGTCGTGCTGTCCAATTCGATCGTTCGGCCGTAGTTCGCTCCTGTGTCCTCTGCCAGGAGCGGTATGGCAAGCTCGTGAAGCAGCAGCTTGCACGTCTCTACGTTCCTCGGGCCGATTCGCATCGTATCGCTCTGGCCCGCGAACACGAACATTTGCGCGCCTCCTGCGAGTTTGGCGACGATTCGCTTCAAGGATGCGCCGCGTTGGGCCATCGATTGCAATAATAATGGCACAGCGGTATCTGCGTATTTGGCATGATTGAAGGCAGGCTCTCGCGAAATATCAGATGAAGGGAGCATGATATGCGCCATTCCGGCTACGCGCGATGTCGGATCATACAGCGTCAGTCCAACGCATGAACCAAGCCCCGTTGTCTTCAGTACTTCGCCATCGGCAGCAACCTTGAGGTCTGCCATTCCCACCTTGATGTTGTCCTTCATTCAAACGGCACTCCCAATGCACGGAATATTTTCTCGAATGATTCAGGATCCGGAATGAGGAAGAAATGTCCTTCCACAGCATCGTTATCCTCCAGAAACTTCGTCTCGATTAGGAGCGCGTCGTCACCCATCTGACCGAACTGGAGCAGGCCGTAGCTCAGGATGGCCCCAGCCATATCGACCGCGAGCGACGGCACAGTCGGCGCCATGGCCAGATTCGTGAAATCTGCGAGCGATGACAAATATGAGCCTGCAAGGATATTGCCGATCTCGTTCAAGGCGGAGAACTCCATCTCGGTGTAGCTGCCCTCTTGTTCGACAACGATGGAGAGCAGATTGCGGAGCAGCCGCTTGGCGGATTCTTCTTGAATGATGAAGAACATGTTGCCAGGCGCATCGCCTTCTACCCGCAGGAAGACGGCTACTACGACCTGCTCCGCGCCGCCGACCCTTTCGGCAATCTCCTCGAAAGGAACGAGGCTGACCGTAGGCACTGCCATGTCAACGGGTTTGTCCAAGAGCCGGGACAAGGCCGTCGCTGCGTGGCCTGCCCCGATGTTCCCGACTTCCTTCAGAACGTCCAGCTTAAAATCGTCGTTAAAATCACCGAAGAGGCTCACGTTCTATTCCTCAAGATGCTCAAGCTGGATGATTTCATCACGGCTCAGCACCTCGGCCAAATTCAGCATAATCAGCAGTCGGTTATCGGACAGCTTCGCTACGCCGCGCAGATATTTCGCTTTGATGCCGCCGACCACTTCAGGCGGTGAGTCGATTGCATCGCTGTCGATATCGATGACGTCGTTCGCGGAGTCCACGATGAATCCGACCTCCAGATCATTCGCGGCGACGATGATAATCCGGGAATTCTCAGTCGGCTCCGTGTTCTCCAAGCCGAAGCGGCCGCGCAGATCCAGAACAGGGATGACGACGCCGCGCAGGTTAATGACGCCCTTGATGAAAGCAGGCGTCTTCGGGACGCGCGTAATCGGGATCATCCGCTCGATCGTACGAACCTTCTCGACCTCGATACCGTAATGCTCATTCGCAAGCGCAAATACGATAACCTTTAATTCCTCGCCCATTGGAAGGCCTCCTTATGTAGTTCATCGAATTTTTTACTTGATCAGCGCGTTCGGATCGATAATAAGCGCTACTTGTCCGTCGCCGAGAATCGTTGCGCCGGAGATGGCGCTGACGCCGGTCAAATATTTGCCGAGCGGCTTGAGCACGATATCGCTCTGCCCGATGAACTCATCGACCATGACCGCGGCCCATTTATCGCCCTTGCGGATGACGACGACCTCGGTCTCCGTCTCTTGCGACTCGTTGAAGTCCGGCGAATCGAGCAGTTCGCTCAGCGATACGACCGGGATAATGGCGCCCCGGAATTCGATCATCCGGTTACCGTGGATGTTATGAATCTGATCGCGCTGTATGATGGTCGTCTCCATAATCGAGGAGAGCGGAACCGCGTATTTCTCGGAACCCAGCTTGATCAGCATCGCGGAGATGATCGACAGCGTGAGCGGCAGTTGAATCGAGAAAATCGTTCCTTTGCCCAGCTCGGACTGGACCGATACGACGCCGCCGAGCGAGTTGATCTTCGACTTGACGACATCGAGGCCTACGCCGCGTCCGGAAATGTCCGAGATCGTGTCGGCCGTGCTGAAGCCCGGCGCGAACAGCAGCATGTAGATCTCTTCGTCCGACATCGTCTTGCCTTGCTCAGCCGTTACGACGTTGTTCTTGACCGCTATGCTGAGCACCTTGTCGCGATTGATGCCGTTGCCGTCGTCTTCGATCTCGATGAATACGTTGTTGCCGCTGTGGAACGCGCGCAGGTGAACGGTTCCCGTGTCCGGCTTGCCCGCCGCGATACGCTTCTCGATCGATTCGACGCCATGGTCGATCGAATTGCGAAGCAGATGGACGAGCGGATCGCCGATCTCGTCGATGACGGTCCGGTCCAGCTCGGTCTCGGCGCCGCTGATCACGAGGTCGACCTTCTTGTCGAGCGATTTGGCCAAGTCGCGAATCATCCGCGGGAAGCGGTTGAATACGGTGTCTACCGGCACCATGCGAAGCTTCATGACGATATTTTGCAAGTCGCCGCTGACGCGCGTCATATGCTCGACCGTCTCGGTCAGCTCGTTGCGCTTGATTTCGCTGGCCAGCTGTTCCAATCTTACGCGGTCGATCAGCAGCTCGCTGAACAGATTCATCAAGACGTCCAGGCGTTCGATATCGACGCGGATCGTCTTCGTGACAGTGCCGCCGCCGGCCGCCGCTGCGGTTCCGCCTGCCGGCTTCCGCTCTTCTCGGGCGGGAGCATTCCCTGCCTCCGCGCTGCTAGGCGCCGTTTCGGGACGCTGCGGCTTCGAGAGCGCTTGAAGCGATTCTGCATCCAGCAGCGTCACTTGCGCAGACTCGATCTCGGAGACGTTCTCGATTTGCTTCTTCAGCTCTTCAGCCGACCATTGCGTGATGAGATAGACGGAGAAGAATCGATCGAACTTCTCCTGCTCAATATCTTGAACCGACGGTTCGGACTTGACGACCTCGCCGCTCTCCTCCAAAATTCCGAATACCATATAGGCACGGGCTGCCTTCAGCACGCAATCCTCGCGTACCGCAACTTGAATGTGATAGACTTGGTGCCCCGTGTCCATCGATTGCTGCAGCACGGAGATCTGGAACTGATCCAGGTCGATACCGCCGGCAGCGGAGCCGCCGCCTGATGTCGACGAAGCAGCGGCCGTTGATGCGGAAGCTGCCGTGCCGCCTGCCGTCGTCTTATACTCGCCTGTCACGATAGCCTTCAGAGAAGCCACGATCGGCGTGACGTCCAGCTTGCCTGTGCCGCCGCCGACGATATCCTGCACCATCGCTTCCAATGCGTCAAGGCTCTTGAACAACGTATCGAATATAAAGCCGTCCATCTGCAACTTGCTGTTACGCACCAGATCGAGCACATTCTCCATCTCGTGCGTGAGCGACGCAAGATCCTCGAATCCCATCGTAGCGGACATCCCTTTTAACGTGTGCGCAGAACGAAATATAACCTGTACGATGGATAAGTCATCAGGAGCGCTTTCCAGCCGCAATAAGTTCTCATTCAAAGATTGAAGATGGTCGCCTGCTTCGTCGATGAACATCGACAAATACGCATTCATGTCCATTCCCTTGCACCTCCTGGCTTTAGCTTCGTCGCAATCCGATTATCTATTTCTTCACCGCGGCCGTAAGCTCGGAAGCGATGTCATGCAGCGGCAGTACTGTCGTCGTTCCGCCTGCCTCTACGGCTGCTCGAGGCATGCCGTATACGACGCAGGTCTCTTCCGATTCGGCGATCGTCGTCATCGCGCCTCGGTCGGCCAGCAGCTTCATGCCTCTGGCTCCGTCGCTCCCCATCCCCGTCATGACGACCGCATGCCGGGACAGCTCCGTGTACGCGGCAAGCGATTCGAATAACAGGTCGACTGAAGGGCGATGGCCGTTCCTCGGTTCATCTTGCGTGAGCTTAATGCGATATTCCCCCGCGTACTTATCCAGCTGCATGTGGTAGCCGCCGGGCGCGATGTAGACCGTTCCGGACCGAATCGTCTCTGCCTGCTCGGCTTCCTTCACGGTCATCTGGCTGAACGAATCCAATCGCTGTGCAAGCGAATGGGTGAATTTCGGCGGCATATGCTGCACGACCAGGATCGGCGCCGGGAGATCTCCCGGCAGTGCCGAGAGGAGCTGATGCAGTGCACGCGGACCGCCGGTCGATGTCCCGACCCCTACGATATGGCGGAAGCTCGCGCTGCCGATGGGCGGAGGCTGAGCCGGCGGCGTTGCCGAGGCGGCCAGCCGGCCGCTTCGGACGACATGCGGCGGTTTCTCCTTCTTGGCCTTCGCCGGGTCCAACCCGGCAGGCTTGGCCGCTTGCCGGCTGTCTTCGGCTGGAGGTTGTCGTCGCTCCGGCTCCTTCTTGCCTGCCGTCCGGCGGCCGCTCGAGCTTGCCCCGGTCAGAGGGGGCTTGCTGCCGGTGAACGGCGTTTCCGGCTGGCGCGGCCGAATCTTGACGGCCAGCTTCAATCGAATCAGGAGCGCTTCCGCCACTTGGTCGATATCGGCCGACAGCCCGGAAGGCTTGCGGATGAAATCGAATGCGCCCAGCTGCAGCGCGGCTATCGTGCCCCTCGTATTCTCTTCGCTGATACCTGACAGCATGATGACCGGCAAAGGCTTCCGCGCCATAATCTCGCGCAGCGCCTCCAGCCCGTTCATGACCGGCATCTCGAGATCGAGCGTAATCGCGTCCGGCTGATGCCGTTCAAGCAGTTCAAGTGCGGTGGCACCGTTATCCGCCGTTGCGATCACGGTCATCGTAGAGTCGGACTCGATAATATCCGTAAAAAGCTTGCGCATGAAAGCTGAATCGTCGACGACGAGTATTCGATAAGGCGCCATTGCTGCTCACCCCTGACAAAGGATCTTGGCTTGAGCCTGCCGCCAGCGGCAAACTCTATAGTCTGAACATGCGTTGTAAAAATCCTTTGACGCCGCCGCCCTTGGGCTGCACATCGACGGAGACGAATCGTCTTGCGATTTCTTCGATCCCTTTAGCCGCATCTCCGCTAGGATACGCCAGCGTGAACGGGACCTGCTTCTTCACGGCTTTGGTAACATTGGCGTCATCGAGCACGACGCCTAGAACAGGAAGTTCAATCTCAAGAAATTGTCGCGCTACGTGCCCGATCTTGTCCGCCGTCTGCTTGCCTTCCCTGCTGTCTGTCGCGCGATTCACGACCAGCCTGAAGTCAACCTCGTGATTCATGGCCTTCACCATCTTGATCAGCGCATAAGCATCGGTAATCGAAGTCGGCTCCGGCGTTGTCACGACAACGGTCTCCTGCGCGGCCACGATGAATTTCAGCGTTTCCTTCGACAGGCCGGCACCTGTGTCGAACAAGATCAAGTCATAGTGCCCGTGAAGCTTGCCGACCTGATCGCCGAAATAATCCAGCTCGCCGTCCGTAAGGTTGAGAAGATCCTTGAACCCCGAGCCTCCGGCGATAAAGTGAATGCCCAGCGGACCCTGGTGGATGATATCCCAGATCGACTTTTCCCGCTTCAATAAGTGGTACAAGTTAAATGGTGCCGAGGTTCCCATCAGTACGTCGATATTCGCCATGCCGATGTCCGCATCGAAGATGAGAACGCGTTTGCCCAGCTTCTGGAGCGACAAGGCAAAATTAAGGCTGAAGTTCGATTTGCCGACGCCGCCTTTGCCGCTTGTGACGGTGACAATTCGCGTTGTTCGTGCGCTCTCCCCGGTCTCGCTCGTGTGCACGAGATTGCGCAGCGCTTGTGCCTGGTCACTCATGAGACGCCGCCCCCAATAGCTGATTAACATAGATGTCTGACTTGAAAGGTTCGATATCGTCGGGTACGTTCTGACCATAGGTCATGTATGCCGTGCGCAGCTGATGCTCCATCGCAAGGTTCAGGATCGCACCGAGCGTATCGGTCTCGTCGAATTTCGTGAAAATCAATTTATCGATTCCGTATTGCAGGAATCGGCCTGCCACCGCTTCCATATCCTTGGTCTTGCCTGTAAGGCTGAGCACAAGGTAGGTGTCGCTGTTATCGCTCTGCTGCAGCAGGCTGTTCACCTCGGATACGAACAGGTCGTTACGGAAATTGCGGCCCGCTGTGTCCATGAAAATCATCTCGCGATCTTCAAGCGACTTGAATGCCCTTGCGAGCTCCAGCGGCGAGAAGACGACTTCCAGCGGGACGTTCAAGATGTTCGCGTACGTCCGCAGTTGATCGACGGCAGCGATCCGATACGTGTCCGACGTGATGAATCCGACCTTGCGTTTGGCCTTGAGCGCTTGCTCCGCCGCCAGCTTGGCAATCGTCGTCGTCTTGCCGACGCCAGTAGGACCGACGACATGCACGATACGCTTATCCGGGCTGATTCCCGGCGCCTCGTATGGCTTCATCCACGTAAGAAGCAGCTCTCCGGCTATGCGCCATACGCCTTCGACGCCGCGCTCTTCGTCGTAATCCGCATGCTCCTTCACCGCATCGGCCAATCGCTCGATCCAGAGCTGCGACACTTCTTGGTTCGCGAGACGGTCGCGAAGCGCCGTTATGCCGGCCGGCTCCAGCCGCGTATCCTGGTTCTTGGCGAGCTTCGCCATCATGTCCTTCAATTGTTTAATCTCATCCAGTACAGCCGTCTGCTCGGCGGGGGACGACGATGCCGGCAGCGGCGTAGGCGGTGTTCGCTCCAACGTCGCGGCCGCTTGCGGCCTGCCCGCTTGCACCGCAATCGATTCACTTCGCATCGCGGCGGGTTCTGCTTGCCGTCGCGGCTCGACTTCGCCGCCATGCTGCAGAGGCGTCGTGAAGATCAGCTCCTGCGGATCGATTGTCGGCGAAGGCGCCGCTGCCACTGGTTTAGGCCTCGCAGCGGCCACGGAGGCAGCGCCGCGCGGGTTCGCCGGCTGACGGCCTGCTTGCGCATTTGTCTCGATCGCGGCGATGACCTCCATCTTCTTCTTCCTGAACATGCCGAGGAAGCCTCCGATGTAAATTTCCTTCGTGTTCAAGATGACCGCGTCGTTCCCGAGCTCGCTCTTGATGAGCGGAAGCGCCTCCGGCAGGTCATTGACGACATAGCGTTTCACTCTCATAAGTTCACCACCCCGATGCTTTGGACTTCAACGCTCGGCTCCAGCTCGCTGTAGGAGAGAACCGGTATATCCTGCATGGTGCGTTCCACAAGCTGTCTCAGATACATCCGAATCGTAGGCGAAGCGAGTACGATCGGCTGCTGGCCGGATTGGATCTGTCGGTGAACCTGTTCATTAAGCTTCGCGTAAATTTGCTGCGTCGCGACCGGATCCAGCGCCAAGTAGCTGCCTTGCTCGCTCTGTTGGACCGACTCCGCGATTTTCTTCTCGAGCGACGGCCCGACCGTAATCACTTTCAGCGTATCGCTGCCTGTCGAGAATTGGTTCGTGATCTGTCTCGATAATGCCTGCCGGACATATTCGGTTAAGATATCCGGGTCCTTCGTGTAGTTCCCGTGATCGGCCAACGATTCGAAAATCGTCACCAAATCGCGGACCGAAACTTTCTCCCTGAGCAGCTTGACCAATACCTTCTGCACTTCGCCGAGCGAGAGGATCGAAGGGATCAGCTCCTCCACGAGCGCCGGATACTGCTCTCTTACGTTCTCCACAAGCGCCTTCGTCTCTTGACGGCCGATCAGTTCATGCGCGTGACGCTTGATCAGCTCCGTGAGGTGCGTCGCGACGACGGAAGGCGGATCGACGACCGTGTATCCGGCCAGCTCCGCTCTCTCCTTAGTCGCTTCATCGATCCATAGCGCCGGCAGTCCGAACGCCGGCTCTTGCGTCTCGATGCCTACGACCGAATCGTCGTCGAAGCCCGGGCTCATCGCGAGATAATGATTGAGCAGCAGTTCGCCTCTGGCGACCGTGTTGCCCTTAATCTTGATGACGTACTCATTCGGCTTGAGCTGAATATTGTCGCGGATACGAATGACCGGGACGACCAATCCTAGCTCAAGTGCGCACTGCCGGCGAATCATGATGATCCGATCGAGCAGGTCGCCTCCTTGCTGCGTATCAGCAAGCGGAATCAAGCCATAGCCGAATTCGAATTCGATCGGATCGACCTGCAGCAAGCTGATGACGCTCTCGGGACTGCGAACCTCCTCAATCTGCTGCTCCTCGACCATAAGCTCCTCCTGCTGCTGCAGCTGCGCCTGATTCTTCGACATACGGAATCCTGCGTAAGTGAGCAGCGCCGCGAACGGCAGCGTCGAGACCGGCCCGATCGGGGTGAAGATCCCCAGCAGCGCGACAGTTCCGGCAACGATATACAAGAGCTTCGGAAAGTTGAACAGCTGCTTCGTCAGGTCATAGGCGAGGTTGCCCTCGGAGGCAGCGCGCGTTACGATCAAGCCCGCGGCGGTCGAGATCAGCAATGCCGGAATCTGGCTGACGAGACCGTCGCCGATCGTCAACACGGAGAACGTCTCCATCGCTTCGCCGAACGGCATGCCGTGAACGGCCATCCCGATTACGAATCCGCCTAACAAGTTAATGACGAGGATGATGATCGATGCGATCGCGTCGCCCTTGACGAATTTGCTCGCGCCGTCCATCGCGCCGTAGAAGTCGGCTTCTTTCTCGATTTTCTCGCGGCGTTCGCGTGCTTGCTGTTCATTGATGAGTCCGGAGTTCAAGTCGGCATCGATGCTCATCTGCTTACCCGGCATCGCATCGAGCGTGAAGCGGGCAGCGACCTCGGCGACGCGCTCCGAGCCCTTCGTAATAACGATGAACTGAACGACGACGAGAATGAGGAAGACGACGAAGCCGATCGCGACCTGATTGCCGGCTACGAACCGTCCGAATGTCTCGACGACATGACCGCCTTCGCCCTTCGACAAGATGTTCCGGGTCGTCGAGATATTGAGGCCGAGCCGGAACAACGTCGTAATGAGCAAGAGGGACGGGAAGATGCTGAAGTTAAGCGCATCGTTCGTATTCATTGCGATAAGTAGAATCATAAGTGCTAGGGAAATATTGACGACGAGCAGGAAGTCGAGCAGCCCGAGCGGTATCGGGATAACCATCATGAGCACGATGCAGATGATGCCGATTAGAATCGCTAAATCTTTAATCTTCATGAGGCTCTCCCCTTTCGCTACGAACTTTTAACGCGGCCTTTCAACTTATAGACGTAGGCGAGCACTTCAGCCACGGCTTGGAAGAGGTCCGCCGGGATGACCTGTCCGATCTCGGCGCGATCGTAGAGCGCGCGGGCAAGCGGCCTGTTCTCCATCATCAGGACGCCATTCTCCTTGGCAACCTCCCTGATCTTGAGCGCGACATAGTCGGTGCCTTTGGCGAGCACGACCGGCGCCTCCATCTTCGTGCCGTCATACTGCAGCGCGACCGCGTAGTGCGTCGGGTTCGTGATGACGACGTCCGCTCTCGGCACGTCCTGCATCATGCGCTGGATGGCCATCCGCCTTTGCTTCTCTCTGATTTTCCCCTTGATCAGAGGATCGCCGTCCGATTTTTTGTGCTCGTCCTTGATATCCTGCTTGGACATCTTCAAGCTCTTCTCGTGCTCGTACTTCTTGTAGAGATAATCGAAGTAGGCAAGCACGACGAGCAGCGCGGCAATCTTGATGCCTAGCTCCAGGACGATCGAAGTCGCGAACGTTAGAATCTCTTCGGGGTTGAAATGTCCCATCGCGAGAATCGCGTCTAGATTGGCGTGAATCGTCGTGTACACCATTACGCCTATGATGAGCAACTTAATCAAACTTTTGACCAGCTCCACTAAGGAACGGAGCGAGAACATCTGCTTGAAGCCGGTAAGCGGATTAATTTTGCTGAGCTTAGGCGCAATCGGCTGGGTCGTGAAGAGCCACCCGACCTGAGCGTAGTTGGCCAGAATCGCGACGATGACCGCGATGATAAACACCGGAGCGACGAGCATCAGTAGCTGAACCATATACGTCGAGAACATGACCATAAGGTTGCCTGAAGTCAGTTCCATGTTCAGGCCGCTCTCGAACTGATCGCCGAACAACCTGAACAAGCGCTCCTTGTAATACCCGCCGAGCATCATGAAGCTGACGAAGACGAACAACAGAATGATGGACGACGGAATTTCGGGACTGGAGGCAACCTGTCCCTTATTTCTTGCTTCCGACCTTTTCTTCGGCGTCGCCGGCTCCGTCTTTTCCTGGTTGAAAAGCTGGAGGTCAAGCTGTAGCCGATATTTCATGCGATCCGTCATTGCTGTGTCTCACCGCCTATCCTTTCACGATCGCGAACAACTGCTCGAGCGAATCGAACATTTCGGAGAATAGATACGAGAACAAGGTCGCCATGCTCGGCATCGTTAGAATCATAATGAGCATCCCGACCAGTATCTTCAGCGGCATACCGATGACGAATACGTTGAATTGCGGCGCCGTCTTGGCCAAGAATCCAAGACCGACATCCGTCAAGAACATCGATACGACGATCGGAGCGGCTAGCTGGAAGCCTAGCATGAACACCATGACGACGGTCTTCGTCACGAACTCCGAGATGCTGCCGTCATGGATCCTTGCGAATAGATCATTCGATAGCGGGATCCATTCATAGCTGTGCATCAGCGCGTTCAGCAGATAATGGTGACCGTTCATGGATAAGAAAATGACAAGCAGCACCCAATATTTGAAGTTGCCTGTCAATGGAGCCGAAGCCCCTGTCATCGGGTCGACGATGTTCGCCATGCCGAAGCCCATCTGAAGATCGATCAGAGCGCCGGAAATTTGAACGACGACGAAGAATAAATAGACGACGAAGCCGAGCAGCACGCCCGCCAGAATCTCGCGAACCACGAACAACAGATAAGTGCTGTCCATCGGCACCGATTCACCGATGCCGTAAGCCAGGTACACGATGATCGAGAGGAAGAATCCCAGCCCGACCTTGAACATATTCGGGACGCCCTTCGCCGAAAAGATCGGCGCTACGACGAAAAACGAAGTAATTCGACAAAAGATTAACAAAAAAATAGGGAATGCCTGCAGAAACACGTTCATTTTTCCACAGCCTATCCGATATATTTGTGAAGGTTATTCAATAGGTTATAGGTGAAATCAACCAGCGTATTCAGAATCCAAGGTCCGAAGATGAGGACGGAAGCGAATACCGCGACGATCTTCGGCACGAACGCGAGCGTCTGCTCCTGGATATGCGTTGTCGCTTGGAATACGCTGATAATGAGGCCGATCACAAGACCTAGAACCAGCATCGGAGCGGCCGCCTTCAAGGTCACGAATATCGCTTGTCCCGCCAGGCCGATAACGAACTCCGTACTCATGAACCGCTCTCCTCCCGAAGTAATATCATTGGAAGCTCATTAACAACGATTTGACGACGAGATACCAGCCATCCACCAGCACGAACAGCAGGATTTTGAACGGCAGCGAGATCATGACGGGCGGCAGCATCATCATCCCCATGGCCATCAAGGTACTGGATATGACCATATCGATGATCAGAAACGGGATGAAGATCATGAATCCCATCTGGAATGCCGTCTTCAGTTCGCTGATCGCATAGGCCGGTACGAGGACGGTCAGCGGAATCTCCTCATAGCTCGCCGGCTTCTCCATCTGCGTATACTTCATGAACAGAAGCAGGTCCTTCTCGCGCGTATGCTTAATCATAAAAGCTTTCATCGGGACCGCAGCTTCGTTCAGCGCTTCGGTCTGCGTCATCTCGCCGTCCAGATAGGGCTTGAGCGCCGTCTCGTTAATCTGGGAGAGCGTAGGCGCCATAATGAAGAATGTCAAGAACAGCGCCAGACCGATGACAACTTGGTTCGGCGGACTCATCTGGGTACCTAACGATGTCCGTACGAAGCCCAACACGATTACGATCCGCGTGAAGCTTGTCATGAGCACCAGAATGGCAGGCGCAACGCTCAATACCGTTATTAATAACAAAATGGAGACGGCTGAAGAATTCGGTTCTCCCTCGCCGTTTCCAACCGAAATGTCGATGCTAGGCAGCGGTTCCGCATATGCGTAACTGTGAAAGCCCGCAGACAGAGACATGAATAGCAGCAGTAGGGCAACGACCTTCATGTTCATTCGTCCATCAACCGATCCTTGTGTTGTGATTCTTGCAATATCGATTCGACCTTCTGCTTGCTCTCCGCTTGACGGTTCAGGTTGCGCTGTAGAACCGATTGAAAGCTTGCGCTGTCCCATTCCGCAGGGTCCGATTGCTGAGCCTTGCGTCCTCCCCGAAACCGGTTCAGCATGCTGCCGAGCGATGATGATTCCCAGTTCTGTTCGGACGGCTGTTCGAGCAGTCGAAGCACGGCTTCGACTTGAACGGGATCCTCGATCTTGTCCAATAGCGTCACGTCTTCCCCGACGCCGACGACGTATATTCTGCCGCCGATGTCAACAACCTGCATGGACTTATTCTGCCCTAGCGCGACTCCGCCGAGCGTACGAAGCGAGCGATTCGCCCCCCAGATCCTGCTGCGCCCGGCCAGGAATCGAATGGATACCACGATCAGGCCGATCACGATTAATAATGCTACGATGACCCAGATTAGGCTGCCGGCGACATTAACGGTATCAAAATCGGGTGGCTGCGAATCAAAATCGTTCATTAGCCTAACGTTTTCTTGATCGCTTCGATAACGCGATCCGCTTGGAAAGGCTTCACGATGAAATCCTTGGCGCCTGCCTGGATCGCGTCAATGACCATCGCTTGCTGTCCCATGGCAGAACACATGATGACTTTTGCGTTGCCATCCATTTTTTTGATTTCTTTCAATGCCGCGATGCCGTCCATCTCCGGCATGGTAATGTCCATCGTAATCAGGTCAGGCTTCAATTCCTTGTAACGTTCTACCGCTTGTGCGCCGTCTTGCGCTTCGCCGACGACTTCGTAGCCGTTCTTCGTCAAGATGTCTCTAATCATCATTCTCATGAAAGCTGCGTCGTCTACGATTAAAATGCGGTTTGCCATCGTTTTTCTTCCTCCCAGGAACTATTGTAGTTTTTGGATCCGATCCCATTGACTGACGATGTCGGTTACCCGTACGCCGAAATTCTCGTCGATGACGACTACTTCGCCCTTGGCGATCAGCTTATTGTTAACCAGAATGTCGACCGGCTCACCAGCCAACTTGTCCAGTTCGATAACCGACCCTTGAGACAGCTCAAGAATCTCCTTGATCTGCTTCTGTGTCCTACCTAATTCTACAGTTACCTTAAGCGGAATGTCGAGCAATAAATTAAGGTTGGTATCATCCGCCTGAACGTATGGCGCGCCTTGGAAATTCGCGAATTGGACAGGCTGTACATTAACGTTCCGACCTGGCATTCCGCCAAGCGATTGCGGACCTTGCGGCTGCATCATCGGAATCCCTCCCATCTGCTGCTCCGGCATCATCGGAGGCATATACGGTGGCTGCTGTTGAATCGGCTGCTGCGCATATGTCGGATTCTGCGGTTGCTGAGGCGCAGGCGGTGCAGGCGGCGGCATCTGTGCTGCGGGTGCCGGATCTGGGTTATAGGCCGGTTCGATGGCCTCCGGCTCCGTCGTGCCTCCCATGAGCGTCGACACGAGCTCCTTCGCGAAGGATACCGGCAGCAGCTGCATGAGCGATGAATCGATTAGATCGCCAATCATGAGCCGGAACGAGATCTTCACGAAATAATCGACCTGCGGCAGATTGCTGGTTCCCGTTCCGTTCGGCAGATCGAGAATATCGATCCCTGGAGGCGAGATATTGACGAACCGATTGAAGATGGTCGACATCGACGTCGCGGATGAGCCCATCATTTGATTCATGGCCTCTTGAACCGCGCTGACATGAATTTCGTTCAACTCCTGCGTCTCGTCTACGTCACCTTCGCCTCCGAGCATCAGGTCTGCGATGACCTGTGCATCGCGCGTCTTGATGACGAGCGAGTTAATGCCTTGGAAGCCGTCAACATATTGTACATGAACCGCGACATGCGGCCTTGGAAATTCCGCTTCCAGATCATCACGGGAGATCACCGATACCTTCGGCGTCGTGATGTCGACCTTCTTCCCTAACAGCGTCGAAAGTGCCGTTGCCGCGCTTCCGAACGTGATGTTGCCGATCTCGCCCAAAGCGTCTGCCTCAAGCTCGTTCAGCTGGGAGTCGACCGACTCTTGCTCGGATGCCGCAGGTGCTTCGGACTCTCCGGAAGATTGCCGCAGCAGCGCGTCGATCTCTTCCTGCGACAGATAGTCCTTACTCGTCATAATCTTCTTCCGCTCCTTCGCTTACGATCTCGTCCACTTGCACGGCCATTCGATCCTTAACCGTTCCAGGACTGCCGATAAATTTCAGCTTCTCTCCGACCTTGACGTGCAGTCCGTCTTCTGTCCGCTTATCGAGCGTGATGACATCGCCGATTTGCAGGTTCAAGAATTCACGAATCGAGATCGAGGAACCTCCGAGCTCCGCGACGATCGGCAGCTTCGCTTTGCTCACCCGGTTGCTTAACATATCGACTTCTTCAGGCGCCCGGCTCTTCTTCTGGGATACGAACCAGTGATGCACCGACAGCCGAGACATAATCGGCTCGATGACGACATGCGGGATACAGAGGTTAATCATCCCTGTCGTATCGCCGATCTTCGTACTGAGCGAGATAAGCGCAATCGTCTCATTAGGCGATACAATCTGCATGAACTGCGGATTGGTCTCAAGCGCTTCAAGCCTCGGATAAATATCGACTACCGTTTTCCAAGCTTCTTGGAGACTATCGAAAGCGCGATTGAATATTCGTTCCATCACGATCGTCTCGATCTCGGTTAACGCATTGATCTTGTTAGGGGCTGTGCCTTGCCCGCCCAGCATGCGGTCAAGCATGGCATAAGCGACGTTCGGATGTACCTCAAGCACCATGCGTCCTTCAAGCGGGTCCGCTTCGAAGATGTTCAGAATCGTCATCTTCGGAATCGATCGAATGAATTCGTCATAAGGCAGCTGTTCGACCTGTACGACGCTGATTTGTACGAAAGTTCGCAGTTGCGCCGAGAAATACGTCGTTAAGTAACGCGCGAAATTCTCATGGATCCGCGTCAAGCTCCGAAGATGATCTTTGGAGAAGCGAACGGCGCGTTTGAAGTCATACGCGCGGATTCGCTTCTGCGTCTCCTCTTTTTTCAGTTCCTCGGCATCCATCTCGCCTGAGGAGAGCGCGGCCAGCAAGGCATCGATCTCATTCTGCGATAATACATCAACCATTTGTCTCACCCCCCTCAAAGGAATGCATAGAGCTTGGCTTGCGCTACAATCTCGTTATGATAAAGTTAGTGATTTCGACTTTGGTTAGCTTTCCATGCGGAAGCTCGGGATTGATCAGGTTGAACAGCTTGGCGTTCAGCTCGTCCTTGCCCTTCGAGCCCTTCAACTGCTCCTCCGTCATATCCGACAATGTCCGGATGATGATCGGTTTGATCTGGATGTCTTTGATTTTCTCGAATTCTTCCTTCGCTTTTTTGCCGTCCAGTTGGAACGCGAAGTTCATGACGGCAATATAGTCGGTGTCCAGCAGGTTCGTGCGGATATCCGTGATCTCCGCCGTTACTTCGACGCGCTCGGAAGCGCTGATCTTCTTCGGTTCAACTTCTTCGACGCTTTCTTTGGCGTTCTCGGCCGACGGTTCTTTGTCGGCATCGTTGAAGAACTGCGTGAACAAGAATACGGCGACAAGTGCAATTAACGTAATGGCGAGCAGAATCGTAATCAGCCAAGGCAACATTTTTTTCATGACGCAGGACCCTCCGTTTGTTCGCTCCGAATGATGGACGCTACCACGCCGATTCCTCGCAAGTAGTGCTGGACGCGGTCGATTAGTACAGCGGCTTTTTCCGAAGCGATAATCTTCTTTCCGGTCGTGAGCGATATCAGCGTATCCGGAACTTCTTCGATCGTTTCGATAAGAAGCGCGTTGATCACGACTTTCGAACCGTTTAGGCGCGTCACCTCAATCATGAGCTTCCCTCCGATATCCGAAGGGAGGCAGCTATCAGCTAAGCTAGATGCCTCCCCGCGGCATTAATGATTAACGCTTGAGATTGACGACTTCCTGCAGCACTTCGTCAGAGACCGAGATGATTCTCGAGTTCGCTTGGAAGCCGCGCTGCGCAACGATCATCTCCGTGAATTCATTCGTCAAGTCGACGTTAGACATTTCGAGCTGGCCGGCAATGATCGCGCCCGTGCCTGCCTCTACGTCATTCGCCGTGCTAAAGACGACTTCGCCTTCCGGATGCGCATTCGGCGTCATGCGGTACATGTTGCCGCCGACCTTCTCGAGACCGGCAGGGTTCGCTACCTTCACGACAGCCAATTGGATGCCGGTATTCTCGCTCGTCCCGTCCGTGCTGACCGAGATGATCGATCCGTCCTGCGCGATCGAGAATGCCGTTACGCCTTCATCCAGCACGATGTTCTCGCCGTCGGCACTCAGAACGAACATGCCGTCGCCGTTGACGAGCTGACGGTTCGCATCCAGCAAGAAATTGCCTGCACGGGACAGATAAGGCACCTCTTGGTCTTCCGAAGTACGGAGCGCAAAGAATCCGTCGCCGTCAATCCGTACGTCGGTTGCGATGTTGGTCGTCATCGCGCTGCCCGCCGTATGTAGCGTATCAATTGCGGAAATCGTCACGCCGAGGCCGATCTGCTTCGCGTTGACGCCCCCGATCGTACCTTCTTCAGGCTGTGTCACGCCTGCAACGGTCTGGCTGAGTATGTCCTTGAACATGACGCGTCCAGCTTTGAAACCGACCGTATTCACGTTGGCGATGTTATTGCCGATTACGTCAAGCTTCGTCTGGAAAGCGCGCATGCCGGATACGCCGGAGTACATCGATCTTAACATGGAATGAATAACCTCCTAATAGTTGTGGATGGCCGCTTCAATCGGTCCGCGGCACTTGGGCTTCCTGTTAGGTCCAGCCCTTGCTCTTACTCTTGCTCTTGCTTATGGAATGACAACCGCGCTGTCAATCTGCGTGAATACGTTGCCAGCGAGCGACTTGCCGTCCATTGCCGTTACGACTGTACGAGACGGTACGTTCACGATCATCGCGATGTCGCGGTACAGAATGAGCGAATCCTTGGCGCCCTTGGCTTCGGCCTGCTCGATCGCGCTTGCGATCTGTCCGAGCTGCTCCGGCCTTAACGTAATGCCCCGTTGCTGCATCCGAACCTCGGCATGATGGCTGAATTTCAATTGATTCGCCTTCAGCAGGTTCTGGAACGATGCCGCCTGCGTGCCATGGCTATCGGTTACCGCATTCTTCCTCACGCCGATTGGCGCGTTCGCCGGGTATAGATGTCCGATCTTGATGCTGTTATCAGGCATCGGGCCTTGCCCCCTCCCGATCCGCAATCGCCGTAAGGTCGTCCACCTTAACGTCGGCACCGCCTACCTTGACGTATTGCGCGCCGTCCCTGATGACGATGGCTTCGACAATGCCGCTCCCCGGTATCGTTGCTCCGGTATCGTCAATGGTTACCCAGGCAACTTCTTTGCCGATTAAGCCGGATACGAATCCGAGACTTTGACGAAGGGCCGTCATCTCGCCTGCCATGTTCATCAGTTGCTCGACGGATGAGAACTGCGCCATCTGCGCGATGAATTCGCGGTCTTTCAACGGTTCCGCCGGGTTCTGATTTTTCAGCTGCTCGACCAGAATTTTGAGGAAATCGTCCTTGCCGAGCGTGTTATCTTTCGGCTTGCTTGCTGCCGCCTTGACGTTAGCTGCATCGTAATAAGGCCACACATTCCTGGTCGATATAATATCGTTTGCCATGTTGTTTAACACCTCCGATACTTGGATTAAGCCGTAATGTTGATGCCCCGGCCGTATCCGAGTTCATCCATGGCGGCCTTCTCCAACAGTTCGCTCTCGAATGCGGCGACGCCTTCATCCGAACCGCCGTTCTTCTGCCCCTGATTCTGCGAAGGATGTCCGCCGTTGCCCCGTCCGCGCTGCTCTTGCGAAGCATCGGTCTGGAGAGGGTTGGGGTTATGCGTCACTTCTAGCTTCTCGACCTGCAGACCCTGCGATTGCAGCGAATTGCGAAGGACGGCCAGCTGGTTCTCGAGCATCTCCCTTGCGGCTGCGTTGTCCGTTACGAACTGCGCTGTCAATTGACCGTTCTGCATCGAGATTCTGACGTCCACTTGGCCAAGATGCTCAGGCATGAGCGTAAGGCGCGCTTCCGAGATGCCGTTCGCCTGCGTCAGTCCGAATTGCTTGACCGCCATTCCGGTCATCAGCTCGGTGAATCGCGACACGTGCACAGTCTGTTGTGCAGCCGGCTTGGCAGCTTCCGTCAACTTCGCTGCATCAGCCGCAGGCGCAATTACGCCGGTAGTAGCAGCGGTCGGGCCTGTCGGTTCGCCGGTTGCTTGAGCCAGCGTCGACTCCTTCTGCGATTCCGTGACGACGACTTGCAGTACGGACGGATTCAGCGGTTGTCCGCCGAGCCGGTTAAGCAATGTACCCGACGTGCCTGCCCCTGTCTGCGAACTCGCGTTGACCGGTTCGGCATCCAGAGCGAAGCTCGCTTCCGATTGCGGCTGTCCCTGCAGCAGAGCCCGTCTCAAGCGGTCCAATTGAAGATTGAACTGCGCTGCCTGATCCTTGCCCATCGGCTTCACGAGTCCTTCTTGCAAGAAGCTCTTCAGAAAGGTCAGCATCTCATGCATGGCCATGCGGTCTATACTACCCGGCTTGCCTTCACCGCCAGCTTCGCCCTCTGCGCTTGCAGCCATCTGCTCATGCTGAAGTCCTGTGGGCAGCAGCGTAATGCCGAACATCGTGAACATCATCGCATTCAGCTCGCTCAGCGCTTGTTCCATCTGAAGCTGCGCTTCCGGGTTCAATAGCAGCTCGCCTTCGCCCTGCAGCATGTTGATCAGCTCATCTAGCTTAGCCGTAAGTCCTTCATCGGTCGTGCCCGAGAGGAGTGCTGCCAACTCGCTGGATATGATGCCCGCTGCGGCCAGCTGCGACGCTGTCTGCGCATTCGCATTCGCCGTATTCGCATTCGCGGCTCCCACTTGGCTGACCAAGAGCGGCGCGAAGCTAGATCCGGCGCTATCCGCTTGTCCGGCTTGAGCCCCTGAAGCGGCTTGCGGTGCGGTTGTCGGTGCTTGTCCGATTATCATCTTATTCTCACCTCCTTTCATGGCGTTGTATGTCTGTTATCGTCCTGCCATAAGCTTGGCTACCAATTGCGCGGTATACTTCTCGTTCAATTCGCTCATCTCGGCGATAATTTCCGACCGCGATGCATCGTCTACGGTATTCAGGATCTGCAAGGCCTTCGCCGGGCTGACCTCAGCCATCTGCAGCAGCAGCGTCGCTGCGCTGTCCGGCGCCATGTTGTTGAACGTACCGCTTAGCTGTGCGTCGTCGAGGTATGGATTGGTCTGCGCTGCCGCCGGTGTCTGTTCATTCAACCGGGCTTGGAGGGCGGCAATCTGCCGATCCTTCGCCTTCACGGTATCCTTCAACATGACGGTAGCCTCTGCCGCGCGTGCAGGCGCCATCTTCTCCATCACTGCGACCCGAATTTCCGGACGCATCGCATCCATGATAAGCACCATCTCCTCCAGCGTCATGCTCTGCAGGATCGGCGCCGCCTTGCTCGGCGTGATCTGTCCGAACATCGACGCAAGCTCCGTGATGCGCGCTTGGTACGCCTCATCGTCAAGCTGCTTCTCTTGTCCGGCTTGGCTCAACTGCTCGAGCTGAGCCTGCAGTTCCGCAATCGTCTGCTCCTGTTGGGTCGTGGTAGATGCCAACTGCGTGACTTCGATCTCCTTCGCGGCAAGCAGCGCTTCGAGCTCCGCGATTTTCTCCGATGCGTTCGTCTCGCGGATGGCCGCGTCAGTGACGGCCTCGCCCTCTGCGGCCGGCGCTTCCGGCAATATGCTCTCCAAGAACGGCACCTTATTGCCAGCTTCCAGGAACCGATTCCGCAGGTCGACATTGAACAAAGTGAGCAATACGCCCAGCAGGACCAAGGTGAATAGAATCGGCGTCAGGAAGAACATGAATCGTTCCATGCCGCTGTACGATTTGCCTGCTTCCACCTCTGCCATGTTGATTCCTCCCTTCCGGATCCTTAAGGCGCTGCCAACTCGGGCAGCTGCTCATGATGTGATGCACCTCAGCCGTGGCTAGGAAGCAGGAAGCGCACCGTTGCCATTTCGTCCAGCTCGTTCTGCTCTTTCACCAAGGCTGTATGCATGAATTTCTCGAGCGCCTTCTCCTTCGCCTTGAGCCATACCTTCTCGTCCTTCATCGTGTCCGACAGCGCCGACTGCTTACGGGACACCTCAGCCATCGCGAGCTCAACATCCTGCATCTTGCTCACGATCGCGGTGTCGAGGTAATCCACGTAGCTCTGCACCATCTGCAGCTCGGATAGCGGAGCTCCTCCGCTTGCTGCCGTCTGCAGATGCTCAAGCCATGCAAGACGGTCAGCCGTCAGCTGCTCCAGCGACTGTTCTTCGGCTTGGAGTTTGCCAATCGCCGCAGACAGCATCCACTCGGCTTGCGTTTTCTCGCTCTTCTTGAGATCTACGATCTTCTGGTACGGGTAACGGTACTTAGCCATTCCGGCGATCAGCCTCCGTTGAATTCAGATATAAGCCGTTGTTGCGCTGTCGTGAATACGACTTTCTCGTTCGTCTTCTGCGTTGAGAAGGCGCGAATCGCATCATAATGTTCGATCGCCCGATCAATCTGCGCATTCGAGCCGCGTTGATACGCCCCGATATTGATCAAGTCCTCCGAATCTCTATAGACAGAGAGCAATCGCTTCAACTCGTTCGCCGCATCCTGGTGCGACTCGGGTACGATATCGTTCATGACCCGGCTGACGGAGGCCAGCACGTCGATCGCAGGGAAGTGACCCTTGTTGGCTAAGCTTCGACTGAGCACGATATGGCCGTCCAGAATGCCGCGAACGGCATCGGCAATCGGTTCATTCATATCATCCCCGTCGACCAATACCGTATAGAAGGCCGTGATCGAGCCCGTCGGTCCTGTGCCAGCACGCTCCAGAAGCTTCGGCAGCATCGCGAACACGGAAGGCGTATAGCCCCTCGTGGCCGGCGGCTCGCCGATCGCGAGGCCAACCTCGCGTTGCGCCATCGCGAAGCGCGTCACCGAGTCCATCATCAGCATGACGTTCAACCCGCGGTCGCGAAAATATTCCGCGATCGTCGTCGCGATCAGCGCGCCCTTGATTCGAATCAGTGCCGGCTGGTCGGACGTCGCTACGACGACTACAGAGCGTGCCAGCCCTTCTGGACCCAAGTCCTTCTCGATAAACTCAAGCACCTCGCGGCCTCGTTCGCCGATGAGCGCGATGACGTTGACATCGGCTGACGTGTTGCGGGCAATCATGCCGAGCAGCGTACTCTTACCGACACCGGAGCCGGCGAATATCCCGACGCGCTGGCCTTGTCCTACGGTAAGCAGTCCATCGATGGCGCGCACGCCGATACCGAGCGGCTCCGTGACGCGCGGCCGGAACAACGGGTTGCTCGGCGCGTTATGCGTCGAGTAATGCGGCATGCGCGTCGGGATGAACGAGCCGTCCAGCGGCTGACCCAATCCGTCCAACACCTTGCCGAGCAGTTCCGAACCGACCTGGATCGTGAGCGGCTTGCCTGTACCGACCACATCGCAGCCAGGCCCTATCGCGTGCAGGTCGCCAAGCGGCATGAGTATGACTTTATTGTTGCGGAAGCCAACCACCTCCGCTTTAAGCGGTTTGGCGGATTTAGCGGGGTAGATATAACAGACATCGCCTACGCTCGCATCAGGACCTTCCGATTCGACGGTGAGCCCGATGACTTGCGTCACCTTGCCATTCACGCGGACGGGATCGATCGGTCTCAGATGCTCGATATACCGTGCTGCGTCAAGCTTCGAGCCTATCATCCTGCAGCCTCCGCTCTTCGCCTTGCAGCGAAATTTGGATTAATTCGCGCTTGATCTCTTCCAATTGCGTATCGATGCGAGCATCGATGCTGCCGAAGGAGGATCGGATTACGCAGCCATGGTCGCGAACCGTCGCGTCCGGCAATATTTGCAGTTCCGCCTGCGAATCGATCGCTAGACTCAATTCCTCGCGGGCGGCTTGAACGAAAGCCAATTGCGATGGCGACACGCAGAGCGCGATAACGCCTTGCTCCCGCCTGCGCGACAACGACTTTTTGGCGAGCTCGATGGCAAGCAACGGGGACGCCTCTACTTCCTTGGCGATGACCTTCTCCGCGATTGCCGTGCTCAGCTCGACTAGGAACGGCTCCGCCTCTTGAATGATTTGCTCTTTCATTAAATAGGCTTGTTCCAACAATTGCTTCGCCTCTTGCATCCGGGCTTCCCATTGCTGCCGGACTTCTTCTTCGGCTTGCGAATACCCTTCGGCATAGCCTTGCTCATAACCGGCTTGCCTTGCCGTTTCGGTCAACTCCAGGTCTTGTGCCCGCCGCTCTTGCCACCAGCCCGCAATTTGCGCTTCGGCATCCCGCAGCTGTTGTGCCGCTTCCTCGGATGCTTGGCGGACGCGTTCCTCCGCGAACGCTTCGGCATCCTGCAGAATCTGGTTCTTCAGCTTGACGGTCTGTTCGTCGGGAGACGTTGCCTGTTCCTCGCTGACGGACGTATCTTGATGCAGCGCCGCATAGTGCTGCTGTTTCACCCATTCGAGTCGTTTCAGGTCTTCGATCGATATCACGTAGGATGACTTAATCAAATTAGACAATGATATCATCTCCTCCGCCGCGCGCGATGATGATCTCGCCGGATTCCTCCAGCCTGCGGATCGTCGCTACGATGCGTGTCTGCGCCTCTTCCACGTCACGCAGACGGACAGGGCCCATGAACTCCATTTCTTCCTTGAATGTTTCGGACATCCGTTTGGACATGTTGCGGAAGATCGCTTCCCGCACTTCCTCGCTGGCCACCTTAAGCGCAAGCTGGAGGTCGGCATTCTCGATATCGCGGATGATCCGCTGAATCGAACGATTGTCGATATTGACGATGTCCTCGAAGACGAACATCCGCTTCTTGATCTCCTCCGCAAGCTCCGGATCCTGAATTTCGAGCGAATCGAGAATCGTCCGTTCCGTGCCGCGGTCGACGCCGTTCAGAATCTGGACGATGGATTCGATGCCGCCTGCCATCGTGTAATCCTGCGTGACGGTCGAAGAGAGCTTCTGTTCCAGCACGCGCTCGACTTGCGAGATGACCTCCGGCGACGTGCTGTCCATGAGCGCGATTCTTCTCGCGACCTCCGCCTGCTTCTCCTGCGGAAGCGAGGAGAGAATGGCAGATGCTTGGTCCGCTTGCAAGTAGGACAATACTAAGGCAATCGTCTGCGCATTCTCGTTCTGAATGAAGTTGAGAATTTGCGTCGGGTCGGCCTTCCGAGCAAAGTCGAACGGTCTAACCTGCAGCGTCGCGGTCAGACGGTTGATAACCTCGAGCGCCTTGCCTTCGCCGAGCGCCTTCTCGAGGATCGTCTTCGCGTATTGGATGCCGCCTTGCGATATATATTCCTGAGCCATGCAGATCTGATGGAATTCCGAGAGAATCGTTTCCTTATCCAGACTGTCGACTTTTCGAACATTGGCGATTTCGAGCGTCAATTGCTCGATCTCTTCGTCACGCAGGTGCTTGAAGATCTGCGCAGACACTTCCGGTCCCAGGGTTATCAACAGAATGGCCGCCTTTTGTCGTCCGGTAAGCCCTTGGAATGCCGATGCCCTAGCCATTACGACTCACCCCTAACCTATTCATCCACAAGCCAAGTGCGAAGCAGGTTGACGAAGTCTTCCGGCTTCCGCTTGGCGAATTGTTCCAATTGTTTGCGCATCTGGCTCTCGGTCGTAACCTGATCGAGATCGATCGTAGGCAGTTCAACCTTCGCCGGCTGCAGCGATTCTTCTTCGGCCGCCGCGATCGCGGCTTGCCTGCGTCTTCTCATCAGCACGACGGCTGCGATGACGCCTACAGCAAGTGCCGATGCTCCGATCCCGATTGCCCAGCCGAGCGGCAGCCCTGCCGTTGCTGTACCATCCGCGCCTTCGGCGAACGGCTGCGAGATCAATGATACCTTACGCGACAGGATCGTGTCGTCCATCAAATCTTGGCCGGATTCCGCGAGCTGCGTACGGACAAGTGTAGTCAAGTAACCCATCACGATATCGCGGCTCTCATCCGTCAATGCGCCTTCTGCCACCCCGATGCCGATCGACAGATCCTTCACGACGAATGGGGCGGAGATCACTTGGCTCTGGATTCGGCTGATTTCGTAATTGGTCACCCGCGAGGAATCCTCCGAGCTCGACGAGCTCGAGCCGTCAACAGCCTGATACCCCGGCACGTCCGTCTCGCCCGTCCCGGTTACTCCGCCGGCCTGGCCGCTTGAGCCGGTCGTCGTGCTGTTCTCGATTTGCTCGCTGATGACGATCCCGTTGTTGCTTCCCGGCAGCGGCTCAACCTTGTTCTCGGTCGAGGTGCGCTGGTCAAAATTCATCGTGCTGGCGACGCTGATCACCAAGTTGTCTCCGCCGATGATTTTACCCAGGAATTGATGAATGTTGCGCTTCAGGTCATTCTCATACTTGCGCTGTACCTGGAATTGCGCTTCGACTGCGGATGAAGCAAAGCCTGTGCCGCCGCTCAGCTTGTCTGATGCCACGAGTTCCGCCTCTTGGCTGGAAATCGTGATATTGTCGATCGGCAAGTTAGGGACGGCCGTCTTAACCAAATTATAGTACCCGTCAATCTGCTCTTGCGATGGGCGGAAGCCGGGTTTGAATTCCATCGTGATCGATGCGGACGCAAGCTCTTTTTCGCTGTTCGCGAAGACAGATTCTTCCGGAAGATTGATCAGAACGTTCGTACGCTGCACGCCGATCATGTTATTGAGCAGCTGCTGCACTTCGCCATTCAGCGCATTGCGGTAGCGTACGTCGAATTCGTTGTCGGTCATGCCGAACTGCGATACGCCTTCGTTGAAGGTCTCGAAGCCGATGGAGCCGTTCTGCACCATGCCCTGCGAGCCGACGTCGAGCTTCACCTTCGTCGCCATAGCCGCCGGCACGGAAATGCTGGTCCCATCCGGTCCTAGCTCAAAAGGCACTCCTGCTTCCTCGAGATGCTGGATAATCGCTGCGGCATCTGTCGTGTCCAAATTCTGGAATGCGAGTTCATACTCCGTTCTGGAGAACATATAAGTCAGAAGGATAATGGCAAGGATGAGGCCACCTACGGTCGCGGCGAGCATGATCTTCTGCTTTTTACTGAATTGCTGCCAATATTGGACCGTACGGTCACGATACTGGACGAATTTCTCGTTCACGATTTCACCTCACCCGGTACTTTGCTGGGACAAAAGTGCGATTAGACTTGCATCCGCATGACTTCGTGGTAGGCCTCGATGACTTTGTTGCGGATCTGCGTGGTGAGTTGGAGACTCAGCTTCGCTTGCTCGGATATGATCATAAGCTCAGATACGTCCGCTTGGCCGATGATGAACTTGTCCGTCGTCTCGTGTACCTTATGCTCCTGCGCGGCAATGCCGTCGATGGCATCCTGCAGGAAGGAGCCGAAATCCTGCGTAACTTCGGCAGGCGTCGCCTTAGACGCGGCGTTAGCAACCTGCATGCGGATCGGCGCAAGCTGGCCCGCCAATGGATTGGTAATCAATGCTATCCCTCCATGCTAGTCTGATAATTAGGATCGGCCGATCTCAAGCGCCTTGCTGAACATCGACTTCGTTGCGTTAAGCGCCGTGACGTTCGCTTCGTAGGAACGCGTTGCGGAGATCATGTCCACCATTTCTTTGAGGACATCCACGTTCGGCATCTTCACGTAGCCGTCTGCATCCGCATCGGGATGACTCGGATTGTACACCAGCTTAGGCGGGGTGCGATCTTCCATGATCTGCGTAGCCTTCACGCCCGTCGAACGTCCTGCCCCGTTCCCCAGCTTCTCGTTCAACACATCGGAGAACTTCGACTTAATGGGTTCAAGCACGACCATCTTGCGTGTGTAGGGCTCGAACTTGCCGTTGACGAGACGGCCTCGCGTCGTCTCCGCATTGGCAATATTGGACGAGATGACATCCATTCGCAGCCGCTGCGCCGTAAGCGCCGACGAGCTTGCATCGAATCCGTTAGTCAGCTTCACGATTAAGCTCTCCCTTCAATGCCGATTCGCATCATGCTGAAATCATGGTTCAATTGGCGAATGAGCGCGTTATAGCGCAGTTGGTTCTTCGCCAGGAGCGACATTTCGCGGTCAATATCCACATTGTTTACGTTGTTGTTCATTACCGACAGATGGTCGGTCACCAGCTGAGGCTGCAAATTGCTGCCGCCTTGGCCGAAGACGAAGTGCTTGGCATGCGTCCGCTTGCCTGCAATCGCCAAGTTCCCTGCACCCGACAGTTCGCGCTGCAAGTAATCTTCGAATACGACTTCGGAACGCTTAAAGCCCGGCGTTTCGTTGTTCGCAACGTTATCCGCGATGACCTGCTGACGCAGCTCAGCTGCTCCGATCGCGCCTTGCAGCCGACTAAATTCGGGTCCGCGCAACAAATTCATGGAGAACCCCCACTTTCCTGTCAAATATCTAATCTAGTTATTCAACAAGTTTATTTGCATTCCTGCTCATTTCGACACTTTTTTATTAAAAAAATGAGAGCTTCTGTCGATATAGTAGAGATATAGTGTCGTTATGTGCCGACAGATAATTATTCCTCACTTTTAGGACGATCTACAATAAGCAAAAAGCCCTATCTTTTTTCTGAGATAGGGCTTTTTCCATGAAACCTCAATGAGAGGCTTCTCATATTTTAATTTTATGCAGTTCCTGCAGGAGTTGATGGTTCAGGATCTTGATATACGTCCCTTTCATTCCCAGCGACCGCGTCTCGATAACCCCGGCGCTCTCCAGCTTGCGGAGCGCGTTCACGATGACGGATCTCGTGATGCCGACTCGGTCCGCGATCTTCGAGGCGACGAGCAAGCCTTCCTTCTCGCCCAACTCCTCGAATATATGCTCGACTGCCTCCAATTCGCTGAAAGACAAGGAATTCACCGCAACCGAGACTACCGCTCTGCTGCGAGCCTCTACCTCGATTTCCTCCGCGCGCTCGCGAATGATTTCCATGCCGACGATCGTCGATCCGTATTCTGCCAGTATCAAGTCATCCTCGCCGAACGGGCCGGTCAATCTCGTGAGCACCAGCGTTCCCAGCCGATCGCCGCTGCCGATGATCGGGACGACGGTCATGATCTCGTGCCCGGCCATGTCCGGGAAAGTATCGGCAATGCCAGCGTCTGGCTCGACATTCGTTACCGTCTCTTGCATTTGGAGGAATCGTTCATTCGTATCGGCCCCGAAATGCGTCTCGTTACTTGACGCCGCTCGAATGCGCTCCTGATCGAGCGCCCCGGCGGCCGCACATCCAAGCAGCTTGCCGCGTCGGCTTACGACGAATACATGTGCCTGAATCGTCGAGCCTAGCACCTCCGCCATTTCGCGGAAGCTCAGCGCTTTGCCCGCTGCTCGCTGCAGCATGCGGTTCAATGTTCTCGTTTTTGCTAATAGTGACATGCCCACTGCCTCCCAGATTCCCTTACACTGCATTGGCATCGCTTGTGATCACGAAGCATCGCTTCGGAGCTTATTCGACGTCGAATCTTGAACGCTAGCGAAAATTCCGGTGCTCACGTAGGTCTGCCTACGCTCCGCTCCTCATTTTCTACTATCGTTCAACCTTCTCGGTGCTGACAAGCGATGTTTTAGAAGTAATCATATATTGTCCTTAAAGAATATACTGGCTCAAGTCGCGATCTTTGGCAATGTCGCCGACTTTTTCCTTGACGTAAGCCGGAGTGATCGCGATCTCCTCGAGCGACAGCTCCGGCGCTTCGAAGGAGAGATCCTCGAGCAGCTTCTCGAGAATGGTATGAAGCCTTCTCGCCCCGATATTCTCCGTGTTGCGGTTCACGTCCGCCGCGATCGACGCAAGCTCGCGGATCGCGTCCTCCGTGAAATCGACGCGGATCCCCTCGGTCTCGAGAAGCGCGGTATATTGCTTCGTGAGCGCATTCTTCGGCTCGGTCAGAATCTTGACGAAATCGTCCAGCGTCAGATCCGACAATTCCACCCGGATCGGGAACCGCCCCTGCAGCTCCGGAATGAGATCCGCAGGCTTCGCGATATGGAATGCGCCGGCTGCGATGAAGAGCACGTAATCCGTCTTCACGGGGCCGTACTTCGTCATCACCGTAGACCCCTCTACGATCGGAAGAATATCGCGCTGCACGCCCTCCCGCGACACATCCGGACCTGAGCCGCCTCTTGACGGGCTGGCGATCTTGTCGATCTCGTCGATGAAGATGATGCCGGACTGCTCCGCTCTGCGCGTCGACTCCTGGATGACATCGTCCATGTCGATCAGCTTGCCCGCTTCTTCCTGCGTCAGTACCTTGCGCGCTTCCCGGACAGGGAGCTTGCGCTTCTTCGTGCGCTTCGGCAAGAACTGTCCGAACATCTCCTGCATGTTCATGCCCATGCCTTCCATGCCGCCTTGGCCGGACAGCATGTCGAGCATGTTCGGGCTCGCGTCCTCGACGTCGATCTCAAGCTGCTCGTTCTCCAGCTTGCCGGCAGCCAGATCTTCCCGTACGACCCTTCTGCGCTCCGCGATCGTCGTCTCGACTTCCGGCTCCTCCTGCGACTCCTGCTGCTGATTGCCGAACAGCATCTCGAGCGGATTGCGGCCGGACTTCGGCTTCGCCCCGCTCGGTACCAGCAGTGTAACGATCCGTTCGTTCGCCTGCTTCTCCGCCTTGTCCTTCACCTGCTCCATCCGTTCGGCCTTCACCATGCGGATCGACGTCTCCACGAGATCCCTCACCATTGATTCCACGTCGCGGCCGACATAGCCGACCTCCGTGAACTTCGTCGCTTCCACCTTCACGAACGGGGCGCCGACAAGCTTCGCGAGCCTGCGGGCAATCTCGGTCTTGCCCACGCCCGTCGGTCCGATCATCAGAATGTTCTTCGGCACGATCTCGTCGCGCAGCGCCTCATCAAGCTTGCTGCGGCGGTAACGGTTTCGAAGCGCGACTGCAACGGAACGTTTGGCCGCCTTCTGTCCGACGATATATTTATCGAGCTCCGTCACGATCTGCCGCGGAGTCATCGCCTCATTCTTCATTGGAACACCCTCCGTTCGCCTATTGAATCTCTTCCACGATAATATTCCGGTTCGTGAACACGCAGATATCCGCAGCGGTTTCTAGTGCCGATTGGGCCATCTCCTTGGCTGTCAGATGCGTGGCGTGGCGCTTAAGCGCGCGAGCTGCCGCGAGCGCGAAGCTGCCGCCTGAGCCGATCGCGAGCACGCCGTCATCCGGTTCAATAATTTCGCCGTTGCCGGACAAGAGCAAGAGGCCGTTCGCGTCCATTACCAGCATCATCGCTTCCAAGCGACGAAGCACGCGGTCAGAGCGCCACTCCTTCGTCATCTCGACGGCTGCGCGCTGCAGATTGCCATGATGCTCCTCCAGCTTGCCCTCGAATTTCTCGAACAGCGTGATGGCGTCCGACACCGATCCGGCGAAGCCTGCGACGACCTGGCCGCGATACAGTCTGCGGACCTTCTTGGCCGTATGCTTCATGACCATGCTGTTGCCGAACGTCACTTGACCGTCGCCGGCAATCGCGCCTTTGCCCTCATGCCTTACCGCACAGATCGTCGTGGCGTGAAATTGCATTTCCACTCTTACCGCCCCCGTCCATTCGTATCGTACCGCGAGCCGTTCGGATTAGGATTGCTTGGCGGCTCCGGCCATGTAGTCAATATGGTCTGCGACATAGCGATCCAATGCGTCAAGCGCTCTGTTCGCGATGGCGTCGTTCTTATCCTTCTTGCTGCGCATCCGCGTACCGAGCGGCGGGAATAAGCCGAAGTTCGCGTTCATCGGTTGAAAATGTTTGAAGTCGGCCGTCGTAATATAGTTCGCCATGCTGCCGAGCGTCGTCTCCGGAGGCAGGACGACCGGATCCATGCCGCGCGCCAGCCGCCCGGCATTCATGCCGGCTAACAGGCCGGATGCCGCGGATTCGACATAACCCTCCACGCCGGTCATCTGTCCGGCGAAGAACAGGTCCGAACGTCCCTTCAATTGATAGGTGGGCTCCAGCAGCTTAGGCGAATTGATGAACGTGTTGCGGTGCATGACGCCGTAACGCACGAATTCGGCATTCTCAAGTCCCGGAATCATGGAGAACACCCGCTTCTGCTCGCCCCATTTAAGATGCGTCTGGAAACCGACCATGTTGTACAAGGTTCCGGCAGCATTGTCCTGGCGCAGCTGGATGACCGCGTGCGGCAGCTTGCCGGTGTGCGGGTTCACCAGTCCGACCGGCTTCATCGGCCCGAACAGCACCGTCTGCTTCCCGCGCGACGCCAACACTTCGATCGGCATGCAGCCCTCGAAGTAGACTTCCTTCTCGAACTCCTTCAGCGCTGCGGTCTCAGCCGTCGTCAGCGCTGCATGGAAGGCCTCGAATTCCTCTTCGGTCATCGGGCAATTGAGATAGGCGGCTTCTCCCTTGTCGTACCGGGATGCCAAATATACCTTGCTCATATCGATCGAGTCCTTCTCGATGATCGGTGCCGCCGCATCATAGAAGTAAAAATACGATTCGCCGAGCAGCTGCTGGATCCGTTCGGATAGGCTTGGCGAGGTGAGCGGTCCCGTCGCGATAACCGTAATGCCTTGCCCCTCTTCCGGAATGTCCGTTACCTCTTCCGACCGAACGTCGATCAGCGGGTGGCTGCGCAGGCTGCTCGTCACTTCGCCCGAGAAGCCATCGCGGTCAACCGCCAGCGCGCCGCCGGCTGGCACCGCATGCTTGTCGGCTGAGCGAAGAATCAAGGAATTCAGCCTTCGCATCTCTTCCTTCAATACGCCGACCGCATTCGTCAGGCCGTTCGCCCGCAGGCTGTTGCTGCAGACCAGCTCCGCGAATTTGTCGGTGTGATGGGCAGGCGTCTGCTTCGCAGGCCGCATCTCGTACAGCGTCACCGGCACGCCCTGCGAGGCGATCTGCCAGGCAGCTTCGCTTCCCGCTAAGCCTGCGCCGATAACGGTTACCCGTTGTGTAGTCGTCAATGCTATTACTCCCTTTCGGTCCGAACGCCGGAGCGGCCATCGATAGACTGCCGCTCCGGCGCTGTTATGCGTGCTCTTGCTCTTCAGGGAGCTCCTCGCTGTGACCGCATTGCGGACATAGCAGCTTCCCGCCGGAGCGGTTTTTCTTCTCGACCAGCATGCCATCGCAGGACGGGCAAGGCTTGCCCGTCGGCTTATCCCAGGAGACGTAATCGCAGCCGGGATATTGATCGCAGCCGTAGAAGATACGCCCTTTTTTGCTGCGGCGCTCGATGATCTTGCCTTCTGCACACTTCGGGCAGGTCACGCCGATATCCTTGACGATCGGCTTCGTGTTGCGGCAGTCCGGGAATCCGGAGCAGGCCAGGAACTTGCCGAAGCGGCCCATCTTGTACACGAGCGGCTTGCCGCACTTCTCGCAGAGCTCGTCGGATACCTCGTCCTGGATTTCGACTTCCTTCATCTCGTCCTCGGCAACCTCGAGACGCTTCTCGAACGATTCATAGAAGGAGGCGAGCACCTTCACCCAGTCTTCCTTGCCTTCTTCGACATGGTCAAGGTCGCCTTCCATATGGGCCGTGAACTCGGCATCCAGAATTTCGGGGAAAAATTCATCCATCATCTGGTGGACAAGCTCACCAAGCTCCGTCGGAACGAACTTCTTCTCTTCGATCGCCACGTAGCCGCGCTTCTGGATCGTCTCCAGCGTCGGCGCATACGTACTCGGCCGCCCGATTCCCAGCTCCTCCAGCGTGCGTACGAGCCTGGCCTCCGTATAGCGCGGCGGCGGCTGCGTGAAGTGTTGGCGCGGATCAAGCGATTGCTGCTTCACGATGTCCCCTGCCTTCAGAGGCGGGAGGAACTTCTCCTCATCGGTGGTGCCGTCGTCATTGCCTTCGACGTACACTTTCATGAAGCCGTGGAACTTCACCTTCGAGCCGACAGCGCGGTACGTAACCGGTCCTGCCTGAATGTCGACGGTCATCGTATCCAATACGGCGGACGACATCTGGCTCGCCACGAAGCGCTCCCATACGAGCTTATATAGTCGAAGCTGATCGCGGCTCAGGAATGCCTTCATCTCTTCCGGCTCGCGCAGGACGGAGGTTGGGCGAATCCCTTCATGCGCATCCTGCGCGTTCGCGTTCTTCTTCGTGTATTGGCGGAATTGCTCGGGTGCATAAGCTGCGCCGTACTTCTCGACGATATAGGCTTTCGCTTCCTCTTGCGCGAGAGGCGAGATTCGAGTCGAGTCCGTACGCATGTACGTGATAAGGCCGACCGTGCCTTCCTTGCCGAGGTCGACGCCTTCGTACAGCTGCTGCGCAACCGACATCGTCTTCGCAGCGCGGAAGCCCAGCTTGCGGGCAGCTTCCTGCTGCAAGGAGCTGGTAATGAACGGCGCAGCCGGATTGCGGAGGCGTTCCCGTTCCTTGACTTCTTCAACCTTATACGCCGCGCCAGCCATCGCGCGAAGCACCTCTTGCACGTCGGCTTCGCTGGACAGCTCGCGCTTCTCGCCGTTCATGCCGTAAAATTTGGCCTCGAACGGCGTCTCTCCATAGAGAAGAGAGGCCGTAATCGACCAGTACTCTTCCGGCACGAAGGCGTCGATTTCGTTTTCCCTGTCGATGATCAGCTTCACCGCAACCGATTGCACGCGGCCGGCCGACAGTCCTTTTTTGACTTTCTTCCATAATAATGGGCTGATCTTGTAACCGACGAGCCGATCAAGAATCCGTCTGGCCTGCTGCGCGTTGACCAGATCCATGTCGATCTTGCGCGGCGTCTTGAACGCATCCTTGACCGCCTGCTTCGTGATCTCATTGAACACGACGCGGCAGGTTTCGGTTTCGTCCAGGTCCAGATAATGCGCCAGATGCCAAGCAATCGCTTCCCCTTCGCGATCCGGGTCAGCCGCCAGATATACTTTTTTTACTTTTTTGCTGGCATCTTTCAATTCCTTCAGGACGCTGCCTTTTCCCCGAATCGTAATATATTTGGGCTGGAAGCCGTTCTCGACTTCGACCCCAATCTGACTCTTCGGCAAATCCCGGATGTGCCCCATAGAAGCCTTCACGATAAATTTGCTGCCCAAATATTTGCCAATCGTCTTCGCCTTAGCAGGCGACTCTACGATGACGAGCGAATCCGCCATGAGTGCTCCTCCTCCCGACATGGTTCGTACATGCTGCGCTAGATCGCGCTATATAATGAACCCGGATGCTGTTCGATTCTACGTTTTATAGATAAATTTATCAGAAGTGCGTGTAAATGTCCAAATCCGAAGCCCGTCAGCGCCAGCAGTTGATCCGAATGAAGCGGCTCATCCCGCAGCAGATCGACGATCAATTGTTCGTCAGACGACAGCGCAACCGCCTGTTCGGACGCGTTCGACTCGGCCAGAATCGTCCTCCCGTCGGTTCCGTATAGATCCTTCAGAATCTCTTCGTGCGACGTAAGAAGCGTGGCGCCATCCTTCTTGATCAACCGATGCGTGCCATTGCTCTTGCCGGAATTGATCATGCCTGGGACCGCGTACACCTCCCGATTGTAGCCCATCGCGAGCTCTGCCGTAATTAACGAGCCGCTCTGCTCGGCCGCTTCCACGACGATCGTCCCGCGAGACAGTCCGGCGATGATCCGGTTGCGCTGCGGGAACAGGCCCGGATGGCTGATCGTGCCAAGCGGGTATTCGGACAGGATTAGCCCCTGCTGCGCGATTGCCTGGTAGAGCGAGGCATGCTGCGGCGGGTAGATCGTGCCGATCGACGTCCCGAGCACCGCGATCGTGCTCCCCGGTCCGCGCAGACCGCCTTCATGGGCACAGGCGTCGATCCCGCGCGCCAGCCCGCTGACGATCGTGACGCCCGACTCCGACAGGCGCTGCGACAGCGATCGGGCTGTCTGGCGTCCGTAGGCGGTCGGCATTCTCGTGCCCACAACTGACGTTGCCAACGCTTCCAGCAAGTCAAGCTTGCCGATCGCGTACAACATCCATGGCGGGTCCGCGATCGCCTTCAGCAGCTTCGGGTACGCCTCATCCTCGATTCCGATCCAGGCGATACCTTCGCGTGCGTATAGGGCTGCCCGTTGTGCCACGAAGGACGGCGTAAGCGATAATTGAACGGCTGCTGCTTGCGCAGCCGTCAATCCGATCGCCCGCCACTCCGCATCCCCGAATGCCGGACATTGCTCCAGCGCGCCGTTCTCCATAATGCGGCGAATCGTTACGCGCCCGATCCCGGCTGTCTCATGCAGCGCGAACAGTACCTCGCGCCGCGTCCATTGCTTCTCTACCATGCCAGCACTCCCTCTCTCGGGGGGCGGCCTGCATTCTCATCCTATTGTGCGTTACGCGCGGCTAGAATGCAAGCTTACCCAATTATGTGACGAATCGTAAGCCAATAAAAAAGCAACCTTTCGGACGTCCTCTTCAGGACGATCGAAAGGTTGCTTACCTTCGTTCGCGAACCGTCGCCAAGACGAACGGTTCGATTCAAACGGTATGCGGTTCGCTTACTTGCGCGTGATGCACTTGTCGAGCAGGCCTTGCTCCTCGAGCACGCTGACGAGCGTCGAGCCCATCTCGGACGGCGTAGGCGCGACTTTGATGCCACATGCCTCGAGCGTCGAGATTTTCTCGGCTGCCGTACCTTTGCCGCCGGAGATGATCGCGCCGGCATGACCCATGCGCTTGCCCGGAGGCGCCGTCGCGCCGCCGATGAAGCCGACGACCGGCTTCTTCATGTTCGCCTTGATCCACTCGGCCGCTTCTTCTTCCGCGGTTCCGCCGATCTCGCCGATCATGATGACCGCGTACGTATCCGGATCGTTATTGAACAGCTCCAGAATATCGATGAATTCCGAGCCCTTGACCGGGTCGCCGCCGATGCCGACAGCGGACGATTGACCGATGCCGCGCGTCGTCAGCTGGTGTACCGCTTCGTACGTCAGCGTACCGCTTCGGGATACGACGCCTACATGGCCCTTCGTATGGATGTAGCCCGGCATAATGCCGATTTTGCATGCATCCGGCGTAATGACGCCTGGGCAGTTCGGCCCGATCAGGCGCGTCTTCTTGCCTTCCAGATACCGGCTCACCTTGATCATGTCGAGCACCGGAATGCCCTCCGTGATGCAGATGACCAGCTCCAGCTCGGCATCGATCGCTTCCAGAATCGCGTCAGCCGCGAATGCAGGCGGCACGTAGATAACCGATGCCGTCGCGCCTGTTGCTTGTACCGCTTCGGATACCGTATTGAATACCGGCAATTTAGCCGTTTCGCCGTTCTCCAGCGCGATCTCGACCGTCGTGCCGCCCTTGCCCGGCGATGTGCCGCCGACCATCTGCGTACCGTAGTCCAATGCGCCTTTGGCATGGAACAGGGCCGTCTTGCCCGTTATGCCTTGCGTAATGACTTTCGTATTCTTGTCCACCAAAATACTCATCGAAGGCTCACATCCTCTACTGATAATCGTATGTCATACCGCGCGCAAACCACTCGTGATCGCGAAGTTTCCAATGTTACTTCACGAGCGCCACGATCTTCTGGGCACCGTCGGCCATCGAGTCGGCTGCGACGATATTGAGTCCCGATTCGTTCAGCATCTTCTTGCCCAGCTCGACATTCGTGCCTTCCAGGCGAACGACGAGCGGACGGTTCAGTCCGAGCTCCTTCGCCGCAGCGATCACGCCGTCCGCGATGACGTCGCAGCGCATGATGCCGCCGAAAATGTTGACGAAGATGCCTTTCACTTTCTCGTCGGACAGAATGATCTTGAACGCTTCCGTCACTTTCTCCTTGGTAGCGCCGCCCCCTACGTCGAGGAAGTTGGCCGGGTCGCCGCCGTAATATTTGATAATGTCCATCGTCGCCATCGCAAGACCGGCGCCGTTCACCATGCAGCCGATATTGCCGTCAAGCGCGATGTAGCTCAGATCGAACTTGGATGCTTGGATCTCCTTCTCGTCCTCTTCGTCCAGGTCGCGAAGCGCGATAATGTCCTTGTGGCGGAACAGCGCGTTGGAATCGAAGTTCAGCTTCGCGTCCAGCGCCATGACGTTGCCGTCGCCGGTTACGACGAGCGGGTTAATCTCCGCGATGGAGCAATCCTTCTCGACGAATGCCGCGTAGAGCGCCGTCATGAAATGCACAGCCTTGTTCACGAGCTCGGCAGGAATGTTGATCGCGAACGCGAGACGGCGAGCCTGGAACGGCTGCAGTCCGACGACCGGATCGACCACTTCCTTGAAAATCTTCTCAGGCGTATGCGCGGCGACCTCCTCGATCTCCGTACCGCCCTCTTCCGACGCCATCATA
>JAEWJS010000159.1 GCA_023386495.1 Bacillota bacterium
GCTCGCCGCCTGCTCGCGTTATGGAGAAGCTTCATTTGCCAACGGCATGGAGTGGACATTACAATAGAAAGATAGAGCGTCGCGCTGCCGCAATCATATCATCTAATGGGAAATAGGAGCTTACCATGAACGATACAGCTACACGATACACCGCTAATCCGGATCAGGATCCATGGGATCCGATCCGTTCGCTGGAACGGCACGGCCGACACGTCCTTACGAGCGTCGAGATGACCGTCTCGAACCTATGCAACATGCGCTGTGAGCATTGCGCGGTCGGGGAGACGCTGGTGTCCCGCGAGCCTGACAAGATCCCGCTGGACCTGATGCTGCGGCGATTGGACGAGGTGGAGCATCTGGAGACGATCAGCATCACGGGCGGCGAGCCGTCGTTCTCGGAGCGGACCGTCAGCGAATACATCTTGCCGATTCTGCAGTATGCCAGAAGCCGCGGCATTCGGTCGCAGATCAATTCCAATCTCACGCTGGATTATGGACGGTACGAGATGATCGCCGACGTGCTGGACGTCATG
This sequence comes from Bacillota bacterium, assembly GCA_023386495.1. Taxonomy (GTDB): domain Bacteria; phylum Bacillota; class Bacilli; order Paenibacillales; family Paenibacillaceae; genus Paenibacillus_I. The sequence continues at coordinate 534 of JAEWJS010000159.1, forward strand.
CACATCTCGTATAACTATACGTCGCCGGACGATTTTCACCAGATCGGCTTCGGCAGGTCCCCCCACCCCGTCTCGAAGGACACGGCCTATCGCTTATATGAACGCATGATCGACAATGCGCGGCGACTGAGCGCCGGCGGACTGTTCGTGTCGGCGGAGTCCATGATCAACTATCGAACGCATGAATCGATCGTCGGCATTCATCGCGACATCGTCGAGATGGGCTGCAAGCGGCATGAGGTGCACCCGATGTACCCGAGCGCATTCGCGTCTAATCTGCCGATGCTATCGCGCGAGCAGATGGCCGCCGCCGTCGGCAGGCTGCTCGATGCCCGCGACGAGTCGGTGTGGATGCTGTTCGGTACGCTCCCCTTCTTCCGCTGCAGCACCAGCGATGAGGAGAGGGCGCTGGTCGCGCGGCTGGCTGGGGAGCGGGGCGTAACGGTGCGCAATGACCCGGATGGCCGCAACCGGCTCAACGTCAACCTGTTCACGGGCGATGTGTTCGTGACCGACTTCGCGGACGTGCCGTCCTTCGGCAACGTGAGGACGGAACGGCTGGACGACGTGTTCGACCGCTGGCTGGCAGGACCGCTCGCGCAGAGCGTGAACTGCCATTGCCCTGCAGCAGGCTGCTGCGGGCCGAATCTGTTAGTGAAGTCCATGTATTACGCGGATACGGATTTTCGCGATCGCCGCGAGATTATGGCATAATCGCAGAGCGGCCGAATACGTGTAGGTATAGAATCCATGCAGGTCGCGCGCAGGGCGACGGCGCGATCTAGGAAAGAAGCGAGGCGAGGTAAGCCGTCATGTCCATTCGAACGATCATCATGCTAGCGGTTGGGCTAGTGCTACTGTATCTGTTGTTCACGGTCGGTGCTCCATTCATGCTGGCGCTTGTCGTGGCCATCTTCATCGAGCCGCTGACATCGCTGCTCATTAAGCGGGCCCGTATGAACCGCATTGCCGCCGCAACCGTGTCGAGTACGGTGTTCACGCTGATTACGCTCGGGCTGATTGCGCTGCTCGGCGCACGCATCTTCGCCGAACTCGTTGCCTTCTGGAATCGCGCGCCGGCCTACGTGCAGGATGCGAGCAGGTATATCCAAGTCAAATTGGAGGACGCACGCAATCTCCTCGAGCATTTGCCGCCGGAGAGTGCCGCGCAGCTCGATGAGTGGCTGTCGGGACTGACGAGCCAGCTTACTTCAGCGATCTCGGGATTGTCCGGCTTCTTCCTGAACTTCGCGGCGGGGATCCCGAACCTGTTCATCTTCTTCATCGTCTTCCTCGTGGCAGTCTATATGTTCAGCTTCAGCCTGAACACGATGAAGAATTCCTTCCTGTCGATGTTCGAGGACGATTCCCGTCCTAAGGTCGATGAGGTGCTGCAGAACTTGCGCAAATCGATCTTCGGCTTCCTCCGCTCGCAGCTGATCTTGAGCGTTCTGACGTACATTATTACGCTGGCAGGCTTCCTGATCCTCGGGGTGAAGTTCCCGCTGGCCATCGCGCTGCTCGTCGTGATCGTCGATATTTTGCCGATTCTCGGCACCGGGTCTGTACTCGTACCATGGGCAAGCTACCAGCTTCTGACGGGCGATACGTATACAGGGGTAGGGCTGATCGTGCTGTTCATCGTCATTACGGTGTTCCGCCGGGTCGTCGAGCCCAAGGTGCTGGGCGATGCCGTCGGCATCGGGGCATTGCCGGCGCTCATCAGCTTATACGTCGGCTTGAAGCTCGTCGGGCTCATCGGCGTATTCTTGGGTCCGCTGGTCGTCATCATCTACATGGCCGCACGCAAGGCAGGCCTGTTCCAGACTAGGATCAAGCTATAGCGGCAGCGGTATGCCGGTTAGGTGCAAGGTTACGTAGAAGTCTGTCCTCTCTAGGGGGGGCAGACTTCTTTGCGTTAAATTGTACCACTATTTCTCTCATGAAGGCCGGTTGCGAGTAGTAATGTAAAAAAGTACAACTAATCATGCGAAATTCGCTAGAAATAGCTTAAAACCTCAGAAATAGTGGTAGGGAACTACACTAATCTTTTACTTATCTCAGAATGATGATTTTTAATGGTAGGAAATGCAGCTAACCCCCGCAAACGCCTAGCCGCCCCCCGAGCATTGTCCAGTTCACAGACGCCATCCAGCACCCTCGACTTCCTTCCACAGCTCAACGAGTCTGCGAACGGGCTCCATTTTTCCCAATCGGAAAGTACATGATCACGAAATTATTCATTCACACGATGACGGACAGGCAGATTGTGAGGCCATGCGACATAAGAATAGATGAATCGGAAAATGCAGGCAGCATAAGGAGGTCGTCCGCATGCAGAACCAGGTGCGTGAATGGTGTCCGTTCGTCGGCCCGTTCGATCCATGCCCGCCCATGCGCGTAAAGTATTACGTCGTTCCGCCCAACCTTTTTATCCCGTTCCAGCCGCCTAACCTCCCCCAATATCCGCTTCATGAAGCGCTGCGGCGCGGCACGCTATGGCCGGCATTGTTCAGCCCCTATGAATCGCGAATGCTGGAAGGGAGGAGGGAGGAGCCATGAGCGAGCCGATCGTGTTGAACGAGCAATATTATCGGATGCTGGAGGAGCTGCAGCAGCTCGACTTCGCCTTGGTCGAACTGACCTTGTATCTGGACACGCACCCGACGGATATGCAGGCGCTGCAGCAGTTCAACCAGTTGGCGCAGCAGCGCCAGCAGTGCGCGCACCGGTTCGAGAGCTGCTACGGCCCGCTGATGCAGTTCGGACACAGCTATTCCCGATATCCCTGGCAATGGGCCGAGCCGCCGTGGCCTTGGCAGGTCTAGACATTCGGAAGGGGGAATGAGTTCAGGATGTGGATCTATGAGAAAAAGCTGCAATATCCCGTGAGGGTGAGTAAATGCGATCCGCGGGTGGCCAAGTACCTGATCGAACAGTACGGCGGCGCGGACGGGGAGCTGTCTGCCGCGCTGCGTTACCTGAATCAACGGTATACGATTCCGGATAAAGTGGTCGGTCTCCTGACCGATATAGGGACGGAAGAATTTGCCCATCTCGAGATGATTGCCACGATGATCTACAAGCTGACGAAGGATGCGACGGTGGAGCAGATGGAGGCGGCGGGACTAGGGGCGCACTATTCGAACCACGATAAGGCGCTGTACTATAATAATGCGGCCGGCGTCCCGTGGACGGCGACCTACATACAGGCCAAGGGCGATCCGATCGCCGATCTGTACGAGGACATTGCCGCAGAGGAAAAAGCACGCGCGACGTACCAGTGGATCATCGACCAGACGGATGACGTGGATCTTCAAGACAGCCTGAAATTCCTGCGGGAACGGGAAATCGTGCACTCGCTGCGCTTCAAGGAAGCGGTCGAGATTTTGAAGGCAGATCGGGAGCAGCAGAAGATTTTTTGAGGGGATTCTAAAGGTGAAAAAACGGCACATCCGGTCCTTTGAGGGCCGGTTGTGCCGTTTATTTGCGTTAGCCGAGCAAACCTTTTTCCTTGAGGTTCAAGTAGCTGACCAAGGCCGTCTCGATGCCGGTAAGGTTGCGAAGCTGGTCCTGCTCGACCGTCATCCATTCGACGCCTCCGATCTCGATCGCGGCCTCGATCGAGCCTTGAATGTCGACGACGCCGGTGCCGACCGCGGTCCATTTGCCGATCTCGTCGGTGCCGTACACGTCCTTGATATGAATCGCGGGGACGCGGCCTGCCATCTTGCGAAGGATATGGGCCGGGTCCGCCCCGCCGAGCGTGATCCATGCGACATCCATTCGGAAGAACAGCGCATCGGGATCGGTATGCTCCGCTAAGATGTCAAGCGCATAGAGAGCGTTGTAAGTCTTCTGAAATTCATGCGCATGGTTGTGGTAACACAGCCGAAGACCTTCAGCGGCGAAGCGTTCCCCCTGCCGCTGGTATAACTCGGCATCGCGCAGAAGCTGTTCGCGCGAGTCGGCCAAGGCCCACCACATCGTCACGTCCTTCGTTTCCAGCGCATGCGCTTCGCGAATGACCCGCTCGACTTCATTGTCGTCCGCGAGATGGTCTTTGCTAATGCTATGCGTTGCGGCCTGAAGGCCCAGCGCATGGAAGCGCGCGACATTGGCCTGGACATCGCCCTCCAACAGCGGATGGGGCGCTTCGATTCCTTCATAGCCGATCTCGGCTACGCGCTGCATCGTTCCCCAGAAGTCTTGCTTCGATTCCTCGCGCACAATGCCGATTAACCCTAGCTTCGGTCTTGTCATGTCACCAATTCCTCCTTGTTCGCTATAGAGCGGCCTCTCTCTATTATTCAGGTTGGCGGACCAAAGCTCAATGTATGCAACCGTGCATCTGCTGGATTGATTTGATACGTCATGCCGACGCTGACTGCAGTTTGATGAAATTCCTGCGAAAGCTCGCAGGAATTTATCCGCATGGCCGCATTACAGCCCACCGCCGAAGGCGATGCGATAACCGTTCAGATCTTCGATGGTGAATTCGCTCCAGCCTTCCCCGAAGTGCGGGCCGTTCGAGATGGTGACGCCTTGCGCAACTAATTGGTCATATAGGGCTCTCAGTTCGCCCGTATAGCAGAAGACGTCGAAGTACAGGCCGCTTACGGCTGATTGCGGCCTGACATCTCCCGGCTCCTTGGCCGGATGGAGAATGAAGGTGACCTTCCCGAGCGATACATGCGCATGCCCGCCGATCGATTCATAGCGGAATCCTAGATTGGTGTAGTACTGGACGGCCTCTTGCTCGTCTCGAACCAGCAGAACGACAGACGGTCCGTTCAAATCCGTAATGCTCATATTCGTAAGCCCCCTATTGTTATAAATGGAAAATACCGGATGCCACTCTAATGTAAACGCTTGTCAATCAAGCTGTCAATTCTGTTCGACTTGCCGATCCGCACCTGAACCCAGTATGATGGGGACAACAACTGAAGGATAGGAGCGTGCATAGGATGTTAACGAAGGTAGATCGGCGGCCTGAGGCAGCCATATTCGATATGGACGGCACGCTGTTCCAGACGGAGACGCTGCTCGAGGTCGTGCATGACCGGTTATTCGAGCAATTGAAGGCAGAAGGCTTGTACCCGGTCACCCCGCCGCTGGAAAAGGTGCTTGCTTGTCTAGGCATGCTGTTGGCGGACATCTGGGAGACGATTATGCCGGATGCATCGCCGGAGGCCCGGGCTCGGGCCGACGAGCTGATGCTCGAGCTGGAGCTCGGTGCGATCGCGGAAGGGCAAGGCGTGCTCTACCCGGGCGTACGGGAGACGCTCGAGCGGCTGAAGGCGCAAGGCGTTCGATTGTTCGTTGCGAGCAACGGGCTTCAGCCCTATGTAGAAGCGATCGTGAAGCATCGCGGCCTGTCGGAGCTATTCGATGGCCTCTACACGGCAGGCGGCCGGCAGACGGCCAGCAAAGCCGACCTGGTCGGCATCCTGCTGCGTGAGCATGGCGTAAGCCAGGCTTGGATGGTCGGGGACCGATCATCCGACGTCCATGCGGGCAAGCAGAACGGACTATACGTAGTCGGCTGCCGCTACGCGACGTTCGGCGACGAGGGCGAGCTGGAGGGCTCCGATGTCATCATTACGGCGTTCGATCAACTGCTCGATCTGCTTCCGTAACCTTAGGAGGCCGGTCGAAACAGAGGAGGCTTGATCGGCATGACACAGCCATTCTCGAAGCAAGGAAGGACACAGATCGCTGCGCAGATGAAGCGCGAACATTATGATGTGCTCGTGATCGGAGGAGGCATTACCGGCGCAGGCATCGCGCTCGATGCCCGGTCCCGCGGCATGAAGACCGCGCTCGTCGAGATGCAGGACTACGCGGCCGGCACGTCGAGCCGCTCGACCAAGCTCGTCCACGGCGGCCTTCGGTATCTCAAGCAGTTCGAGTTCGGAGTCGTGGCCGAGGTCGGCCGGGAACGCGCTATCGTGTACGAGAACGGACCGCATGTGACGACGCCGATCGGGATGCTGCTGCCCTTCTACAAGGGCGGTACTTTCGGGGCACTGACGACCTCGATCGGCTTGAAGCTGTACGATTACTTGGCCCGCGTCAATCGCAGCGAGCGGCGGATCATGCTGAGCCGGGACGAGACGCTGCATAAGGAGCCGCTGCTGAAAGGCGAGGGGCTCAAGGGCGGCGGCTACTACGTCGAGTATCGGACCGATGACGCACGATTGACGATCGAGGTCATCAAGCGAGCGGCAGCTATGGGAGCGGACATTCTGAACTATGTGAAGGCGGAATCTTACTGCTACGAGGACGGCACGCTCGCCGGCGTGCTTGCCGTGGACGCGATCACAGGCGAACGATTCCAGATTCGCGCGCGCCGCGTGATCAATGCCGCTGGCCCATGGGCCGATGAACTCCGCCAATTGGACGGCTCCAAGCGCGGCAAGTCGCTTCGGCTGACCAAGGGCGTCCATCTTGTCTTCGACGGAGGCCGGTTTCCGCTTCGGCAGTCGGTATACTTCGATACGCCGGACGGACGGATGGTATTCGCGATTCCTCGGGATGGCAAAACCTACGTCGGAACGACGGATACGGACTATCAAGGCGATATCGCCAATCCGACGACAACGAGAGACGATAGAGACTATGTGCTGCATGCCGCGCAGTACATGTTCCCGTCGCTAAGTTTGTCGGAGCGGGATGTGGAATCGAGCTGGGCAGGCCTGCGGCCGCTCATCTATCAAGAAGGCAAGTCGCCGTCGGAAGTGTCGAGGAGGGATGAGATCATCCGCTCGGACTCCGGCCTCATCACGATCGCTGGGGGGAAGCTGACCGGCTACCGCTCGATGGCCGAGACGGTGGTCGACTTGGCGGCGAAGGAGCTCGCGGCCGAAGGAGCGGGGACGTTCCCCGGATCGCGTACCCGCAGCCTGCCGATATCCGGCGGAGACGTGGGCGGAAGCAGCGGCTTCGCAGCCATGGTGAGCCAAGCAGTGCAGGATGGCGGCAAGCTCGGGCTGCCGGAAGACACAGCAGAGCGCCTTGCGCGTGCCTACGGCTCCAACGTCTATGCGATCTACGAATCGCTGCCCGCTATCCGGCAATGCATGTCCGCATTCCGGCTGCCGCCGGAGCTTGGCGCGCGGCTCTGGTACGCCGTCGAGCGGGAAATGGCCTTGACGCCTGCGGATTTTTTCGTTCGCCGCACAGGCGCGTTGTACTTCGACATCGAGGGAGTCCGCCGCTGGAAGTCGGAGGTCGTCCAAGCGATGGCAAGACTGCTCGATTACTCGGACGAACAAATCGCTTCTTATACGGATGAGCTTGATCGCCTGCTTGCAGAAGCGTCCATCGCAATAGACTGAACGCCTCGCAGACAGCTAAGGCCGCAGCTCCCAATACCGGGACAGCGGCCGAATCA
>JAEWJS010000041.1 GCA_023386495.1 Bacillota bacterium
ATACAGGAATGATGGGGGGTTATTTTACGGGGGTGATGAGGGTTTAGTTCTATTTGACGTATTTCTTCACCTAGTTGAGTATGTATATTTTCAATAATTTTGAATGCTTGTTGTTCCATACTGTGACATTGACGTAGCCGCCCAATTCATTCGGCACTGGGTGGGGGTAAAAGAAAAAGACCTTGAGGATTGCCGCCCCCAAGGTCAGTCGCACTATTGTAGTTCCTGTTTTAATCTGTCTATTCTTTCTAACTCATAAGAATAATCGCAATCAGAACCAAAAGTATTAGTCATGCTGATAAAAAACTGTTCTGCGCCCTGAACTAATGCAATTAGAAAATCATTTTTAGGTAACACGAAACTGGATGTTTCACTACCTTCAACTGAAAATAGCAGTAACTCTTTAGATGTTTGACGGAGAATTATTTTGACAGGTTGGTCAGGGAAATATACACTACCTTCACTTTTTTGAAGTACATCATCAATTAGATTCATAATGTATGCCCATAATTGGTCAACCAAATCCCAATACCTCATATTCAACATACTTTCGCCATAATACTTTAAGCAAATTGCTCCATTTAGATATTGGAAATCAAGGTTCTTATGGATTGCATTTAAGCCTTTCAAATCAGTGATTTCAACAAAATAGTTTTGAGGGTTTTTAACTACATCTCTTAAATCAGTAACATTACACTTTGGTTTCATTAAATATGAATCAACTTGGAACATCGTATCACCCTTATGGAGAATAAAATTGACCTACACGTCCATTGTTTAACCCAAGGACATAATCCTTGCCGTTGTAAGTGCCTGTAATTTGATACATCCCCTTAGTTCCCTTGCTCGCAAGGATGTCTCTATTTTGGGACATAACTGACTTAATAGCACTCGTAATATCGTCTATTGACATTCTTGCATCAAAAAACGATTGTTGCGCCTTTACAGAACCATCCCAGTAATTCGGGTGATGACGTTCTAGAATATGTTTCATCCCAGACTTATCTAGCAAGAACGTATGACTACCAAACTTCATTTGACTACTTTGGAAATTTGATAATGCATTTACGACAACATGAGGCTGTGCTTTTGTTGGGCAGTTTGTATTATGAACCCAAATCCCAAAATCCGTTACATAATACGTATGGAAGTCAGCAACCGTAAAGTTGTAAACCGTAACAGGCTTTTCGAGTTTAACAAACTCTACTTTGTCAATCGTAAGGTTGCTTCCGTCAGCTTTTTGGAGTTTGTCGCCCGCTTGAAGTTCATCAGCGAAGACCCACCCTCTGCCCTCAACCCAAAACGGATGGTTGTCGGTCGTCTCGATGACTTGCTCTCCAACATATAACTTAATTATATCATCACGTTGGTTGCGGTATAGAGCAGTTACTTCTTTGTATGCCAACTCTCCATTGGAATCATACTCAGACTTAGCGAGAACCTTATCCCCGACCGCAATCTCCTCGATCGGTTTCTCCCCTTCGTCTGTCAGCACCATTGTCCCGGCAGTGAAGCAATTACAGAGCGAACCGTTCTTCTTCAGCTTCTTCTCGAGCTTCTCGCCGAGTTCTTTAGATGCCTTCTTCAGGATCGCGACGACTTTGGTTACCGCCGCTCCGCCGCCAGTGATGACGCCGGCGATCATCTGCAGTACTTCACCGAGTTTCTCTCCATACGTCCGTGCTTTCTTCGCGCTAGCCTTCCCTTTGATGATATCGCTGCCGTTGTTGTAGAGGTACTTGAAGGGCTCGCTGATCGAGCTCCCCAGGGCACTAATCATATCATTCGCCTTGATATCGCCGTCGGCGATGGCCTCTACGAGGTCAATGAGCAGCTGCACATCCACACTGAAGAAATCCTTTAATGAATTAACAATGGAGAGTCCGATTCCAGCAATCAGGTTCGCACCGATGACTGCGTATTTCGCGCCTTTCTTGAACGCTTTCCACAAGCCTTTGGACAATTCAGGGCCGAATTCCTGCATCAATTCGAGATCCCCGCGTACAGAGCGCAGTTGAGCGGCGATGTGCGTCGCCTTATCCGTCATGGACCGGACACCGATCAGAAGCTTAGGCGGATCATCACTCGATGCATACTTGCCGAACTCAGCTTGTTCCGCCTTCTTAGCAGCCTCGTAGTCTGTCCCTCGGTAAAGTTCCTTCCACTCCAAGCCAGCATATTTCAAATTTTGTTGAATGGAAGCTCGCTTCTGGTCCGGACTTGAAGTCCGCCCGATATACCGCACTTCGCTCGTGCTAGGTTCTACTAGAGCATATACGACGTGTTCCATCTTCGCTGCAGACAATACACCGAGATCAGCCTCTACGGCATACAGCCTCTTGTCTCCGGCGGCTGTTGTATGCTCAATGAAGAAGTATCGGTCATAGAACTGCTTGAAGCTGGCCGTCCCGTCCCCGCATCCGTCCGGAAGATAGCTGCATGGGTTGTTCCGCGCCTGCAGCGCTTCAATGGCCGTCCAATACTTCAGGTTACGGCTTTCTTCGTCGTCAAGACTATTGAACATCCACCAGATGTCCATATAGCCGAGCAATTGCTCAAAAGCTCCCGCGTTCATGACATACTCATAACTTTCGTACGGCGTAATCGGAAGCTCTTGCAGCTTCTGCGCGTACAGCGCCTGCAATTCCTTACTTGTCATTGCAGTCAGTTGCTCGTAATCCAACCCTCCGCTTAATGGGCCGTCATCTTGATAGACCTTGTCATCTCGATAGTTCTCGATGCCAATCTTCCCATTAACGTGCAGAGGATTGGCTACCTCTCCCTCACCGAACTCGGTGTCCATCAAGCTGATGTTAGAGGACATGAGCCAAGCGATAGCCGCTTCATCAGACGAATTCAGAATGTAACCCGCATAGTCCGCAATGCTCTGATTCAGGGCACTGACGAGAGCGCGTACTGTTCCGGAGTAAGCCAAGTAGCCGCTTCGATCATCCATGCTGATGTCGCTCATATAGCTGACGATCTTGTTCGAGTACTCCAGCAGATCTGTCTTGTACTGCTCAGCCTTAATAATATTGGATGTATAGGCCTCAATCGTGTTGGCATGCACATCAATGATCTGTTCCAGATCTGCATGAATATCCTTCGTGAATTCACTATTCATGTCCGAATTCGGATGATCAATGGCTTCATAGAATCCGTCGCTTGCTTGATTGTAATAATTCAAATACAGCAGCTCTGCACCATCCGACAATCCGTCATCATCGGTGTCGTAATTGTAGGGATCGAGCATAACCGTTGTGACATACTTGCCGTTATACCCGATCCGAATCCCTTGCAGCTCGAGTTCATCGGGAATGCCGTCGCCATCGGTGTCCGTCGGATCGAGGGCATGTAGATACGATACTTTCACGTTATCCAGCAATACGACCGTGTCGTATTCACTGTCACCCTCGTCCACGACTTCAATCTGAATCTGTACGGCGCCGATGCCAGCGAAATCTGACACATCGGCACTTACGCTCCGCCAACCTGTCATATAAGCCGTGCTGTCGCCGCCATCCAAGTTAATGTCAGGGTCCGCGTGCCAGTCGCTCTGGCTAATCGTATGCATGGCGACCGTCTCGCTCTGATTAGACGGATCGATCAGCGTGACCTTGAAGTGGTCGTCATACTCGCTGTCCACCCATTCCATGGGTTCCTCCGAGATCAGATTGTAGTCCATCGTAATGGACTTAACCCCTTCCGGAATCTCAACCGTCTGTCGGATCGAGCTGTTCACGTTCTCTACCGCGCCGACGCCCGTACTCATTAGCGCCATGTACTCGCCATGCGTAGGGTAGATCGAGCCTAGCTTCGAGACAACACGGACATCGCCCTCTGAGGTCCAATACTCGACCTTCCCTTCTTCGAAGGAAGTGCTGAAGAATTGGGTCTGCAGCATCAGATCTCCTGATCCCACAAGCTTAAACATCGAACTGCCAGCCAGCGCAGACTCGCTGATCGCATTATAGGCCTCGCCTACTGCTTGCTGCTTCTTGATTAATGCTTGGAAGAACTGCGTTACAATCGTCTGATCGTCGGCAACCTTGATGTAGTCTGTATAACCAAGATAGGATCGTGCCCCGAGTGATAGAAAAGCATTCGCGAACTGGTCATCATTCATACTCAAGCAGCTGCCATTGTAAATCAGGCTATTCGGCAGCGATTGGTTATACATGGCGATAAATGCGGGCGTAATCGCGTAATAGCCATTGACATCGATGAGCAATCCCGCCTGCAGGTCCGCCTCATACTCGGCCAGGTTAGCCGCCGTCACTTTCTCGCCCGTAAGGATGACCTGCATGGCTTCGGACTCCGACCCTACTAATTCGCCATGCGTATCGAAGACAACGACGCCGTATCGGGAAAGCTCTTTGAACGCTTCAACATTGGCCGCGTCATTCTTAAGATGGCTGACGTTAAATTGCAGGGTATCTCTGAAAGTTTCCGCCAAATCATCATACGCCTTGGAGGATAATCCCTTCGCTGCAAACGGTGAGACAATCAAGACATTAGCACTTGCGATATTCGAATCCTGATCGTTAACGACTGTGTCCAATACCGCTGACGCATCTGCGACCTGGCCGGTAAGCGCACCCTTCGTACCCGCTTCGCTGGTCAGCAGCCCTCCTGTCAACCCTTGTTCGGTCTTATACCAGATGCTGCCGCCATTCGGGGAAATCCCCGCGCTTGCGATGTCAGGCTGCTCCTGTAACCAGTCAATAATCGCAGCAGTTGGATTGCCTGCTTGTGCTTGTAAATGTTCCCGAAATTGCACATAGCGGCTTCGTTCCTCGGCCGTCGAACGCTGCACGATTTTGATGGTCACTACTTGGCTCGAGACGTAACCCTCATCTGTCTTCAGAACGGCCTGATAATGCAATTGCTCCTCTTGCGCAGCCCCTACCGGCAGATAAATGCTGAAGATGTCATCGCCGCCAATATCATCGCCGTGATAGAGGTTCCCATCATCATTCATCACACCTACTGCTCGAGTGGTACCGTCTGCTTGTACGCTATGTAGATGAATAGCGTTCGCTGCATACGCAGCGCCTTCAACAGGAATCGTGAACAGGACATCTGCTGATTCATCGACGAACAGCACCTCTTGAGAGACTTTCAAATCTCCCGCCAGGACCGCTTCCTCGTTGTAGACAACATCCACTTGCTGCTCGACTGTATGTCCAGCCGCATCAATTGCCTTAACCGTGATTCTATTCCTCCCAGGAACGAGAGACAGACTAGGAATCAACCACTTCTCCAGTCCTTCGGCGACACGTTCGCTGCCGTCGACTTCGTCATCGTTCCTATACGTTACGCGGTCAAGCTTCTTATCGTCAGAAGCGAAGCCGTTAATGGCAATCGTAGGCTTCGTGGTGTAGATCGTACCGGATGGCGGCGCAGAGTTCATGATGAGCTGAGGTTTCGCTTGGTCCTTAACTACCAGCAGCGTATCGCTCGAAGAACGGCCTTGGTCGTCTGTGAGCGTGATCGTGATCTTGGTTGACGACTGGAGCAATGTTAACGCCGGAATCTCCCATTGCCCTAGTCCCTCAACTTCTCCTGTTCTGCCATCATCGGTTGAGTAGGCTAGTGTCCAAGAAGCTTGCGCATTCGCTTGTCCCTTAATTGTTACCGTGCTGGACGCCGTGTAATGCGCACTTCCCGCTGTAGGAGAGGTTATCGCGACAATCGGATGGCTAGTTGCCTGATAGTCTATCTCTTCATACTGTACCCCGCGATTGACTGCTCGGAAGTCTGTATCTTCATCGTATAGCGATGCTAATCGTTCAATGACAACCAACGCTTCTGCACGTGTGATTGGCTGACCAGGGCGAAACGTCCTATCCTCATACCCGTCGACAATTCGATGGCTTGCTGCCGAGAGGATGGCCGAAGCCGACCATTCCTTGAACGCTGAGCTGTCCGTGAACGAGATGGCTGTCTCCGCTGGCTCTTCCGGCTGCCACATGTCCATCCATCGCTCCGTAATGACCGCGGCTTCTTGACGCGTTATCCCACGGTTAGGCATGAATGTGCCATCTTCATACCCCGTGATATAACCCGCAGCCTTACCCAGCGCGATATCGCGGTAATACCAGTCTCTTGCATCAATATCGACAAAGCCCGCAGAGAATACGGGCAGGTCGAGATTCATCTTACGGTTGATGAGTGCGGTGAATTCGGCGCGCGTAATACGCTGATTCGGCTTGAAGGTGCCGTCCCGGTAACCTTCGGCCAGTCCTGCTCGATTCCACTTGAGTATCGTCTTCTCTGCCCAATGCCCCTTTGTATCAGTGAATGGAGGCAGCTCTGCAACATCCGCAGCTGCTAATTCTGAATAGGGCGACAACGTAAAGGTACTTAGCATTGAGAAGGTAATGAGCCATGTTAATGCCCGTTGGAACTTCATTGAATTGCTCCTTCCTTGTTTGTCTATGAGAAAAAAGCGGACCTTGCAACAAGCACATTACCCAGCCTCGCTGCAAGATCCGCCCCATGCATGCACTACCCTCAGCCCCCAGCCCCGGCATAATCGTTCTGCGCCGAGTAATCGGACTCGAACAGAATGATGTCGCCGCTCTGGAACGTGAAGCCGCCGGCCGACTTCACCTGACCCTCGATTGCCCACATGTCCGCATGCGGCGTGCGATAGCCGAGCAACGGGGTATTCTCGTCGTTGTTGCGCACCGTGTAAATGCCGAAGTTCACGAGAATATAGCCGCCGCTTAGGAATTCCTTCTCCCTGCCGGTCAGCACGCCGCCGTAGGTCTTCGTCAGCGCATGGATGTCCGTTCCCTTCGGCAGAATGAACGGCGCGATCGGCACGTGATACTCGCCGTACCACTGTTGCACGCTCCGGCGCGCCTTATTCGCATCGACGCCTGTCGGGATGCCGGTCGGTCCGGTCAGCGTCCTCGCCTTGTAGGACAGCACCTCTAGACCATAACCCTTGGCGATCGGCGTCTTCCTTGTCTTGTAAGCCTCGTAGAATTCGGCCCACGTCTGCTTCGAACGTTCCGCAGGCGTCATGAGCCAGTAATACTCGTAGCGTGCTGCGTACTCCGCCACGCCTTCATCGATGTTACGCTCCGGCGCCGGCAGTACGTACGACCTCGTATACAGATTCTGATCTTCGGTCGAACCGACGCGAATCATTTTGTCGGCTCCGCCGGCCGCGTTGTAATATAGATCTGCCTGCTGCCGCTTGCTGCCGTCCTTCGAGACGAACCAGAAGGTCGGCTCGATCCGCACGCCCTCGCCCTTGTCCCAATAGTTGCCGATGCTCTTGAAGTCGAACAGGATCGGATACCCGTTATGCGGCACTGTGTTCGGCTGCACCGGATGCGAGCCCGGCCGAACCGGCAGCACCAGGCTGTCCGGAATGACCGCTCCTGGCTTCGGATTGCCGTTCGGATCCCGCTTGCCGGATACATACGTGACGCCGGTATGCTTGAGCGAGCCCGGAGCCTGGCGGAACACGTCCTCGAAGCGGAAGTCTCCGATATCCCAGATGCGGAAGCTGTGCAGGCGGCCGGTAACGCCGACCTCGATGACCTGCTCCGCGCACGTATTCGCTCGATCACCGTTGAGACCGGTCTGGCACGCAGCCTCATCGGACCCTCGGTTCACGGCCCATGCCTGAGTCGTCACCTGATAGTCACCCTCATCGACCCATGTCGGCATCCAGAAGGTCATACTGTGCTCGCCGACCGGCACGTCGATCCACGTATTCTCCGGATAGTAGACCGTGCGCGCCGCGTCATAGACGCCGAACGGAAATTGCACCCGCTTCTCGTCTGTGTAGGCACTGTAATCGCGGTCGCCGTAACCGTGAATCGCCAGATGCGGCGCCGTCTCATCGAATTCGAGCGTGAACGGCCGATCCAGCACGAGCACGGGCTTGGACAGATCCTGCGTCATCCGCTGGTCATACTTCCGATTCGTGTCCGGAATGCTCGAATCGTTCACGACAGGCGTATGCACTGTCACCGGGTTCGGTCCCAGCGGTACATTCACTTCGCCGGCCGGATTGAACAAGCTGCTGACCAGCGCATACCGCAGATTGCCTGTCGACGCGTAGACCTCGTTCGCCGTCTCGGCAGGGATCTCCAGCCCGCTCGCATACAACACGTCATCACCGATCAAGCCCGGCTCCGGTATGGAGCCTGGCACCGGCGCACTCGCAGACGTCCATGAATCATCCATGACAGTCGTGCCTTCCACGATCAGCCGATCATTGCGCACCAGCACTTGACCGACTTGCGATTCCGCAGCCGACTCGAAGCCGGCGTAGAAGTCTAAGCTCGACCAGCTAGACTCGTGGACGCTCGAGGATCCCAGATCGACTGAGTAGCTCTGCACAGGTGCGTCCTGCACATGGTCCGTCTCCTCTGCGCTGTGCCACACGTCTGCTGTCGGCGCCGTGTAGCCCTGTGGTTCAAGCTTCACGCTGCCCCCTGGAAGCGCGGCATTGTTCAACTGCGCATGGTCAATGCCATACAGCGCGAACTTGTTCGCGGTATAGTAGGCGAATGGTCGCGAGACCGCATACGTCATGCTGTACTCGACAGGCGACCCGTATTCCGTCTCTTCATGCGTCCCCGTGATGCAGGCGTAGGTCGACGTCTCGCCATCCTCCCCTTCTTCCGTGCAAGTGCCCCAATCATTGACGGTCACGTACCAGTACTTGGTGTACGTCTTCTTGACCGTAATATAGTAGGTACGCGTGCCAGTTAGGGCTTGATAGCTGTACTCGCTCACATATTCCTTGGCATCCGTCACATTCGCATACAACTGCTCGGTGCTCGGTATGCCTTGGGAGACCTTGAACTTCTCGCTGCCTCGGTCATCCGCTGCAATGACGGCCTTATGCGAGGTATCCAACGAGCCGGAGCCGCTGCCCGATACCTTCATCACCGTCTCGCCGACGGTGTCCTCCGCCATGTCCCCTTCCTTGTTGAACACGCGAATCTTGGCCGAGATCATGGCACTGGAGGTGCTCATCGGCACATTGACCGCGAGGCTCAGACTCTTCGACTGCCCGCTCAGGCTGCCGTTCTTGAGCGACGGATTCACGAGCGTAGCGTTCGTCAGACTGACTAACTCATAACGGTCGAGTTCGGTATTCGTATTGATTAACGCCTCAAGCGTACCTGTCGCATTCGTCATCGTGTTGTCTATATAGCCCGGTACATGGAGCGACAGATCGACTGTTACTGCCGATGCCTCCGTTAGCCGATAGACGCCCCACAGGTAGTGGCCGCCCGTCTGCACGGTTACGGTCCGGTTCGTCAGCGCGCTGCCCGAGGTCTGCTCGAATGTCCGATTCACCACATCCGACCTCGACGTGTGATAGCTGCGTACGAGCTCATAGAGCTGACCGCCGCTCGTTAACTGGTTCGGGTAGACATAGGACGCCTGCTTACCTGTGCGATAGTGGCCGACCAGTGCATCGGTCCTCAGCGCCTTCCCGCTCTCGTCGACGAACTTGGCATCCACGCGCGATCCTTCGGCATCATAGATCGCCACGATCGTCGATCCGCCGTAACCGATCGAAATATTGCGCGTCGTGTAGGAGCCGTCCACCTCGAACAGCCTGGTCTTCGGATTCGGCTCTGCATTGCGCTCGATCCACGAGCCCGCCAATTCGAGTTCGGTGCCATTCAACTGGAGCACCTGACCGAGCGAGACCGGTCCGGGATAGGCGCCTGCAGGGTAGTGTCCGATCAGCTTAGCGGGCGCTAACTCCTTGCCGGCTGTGTCCCGGTACGCGAGATACAGCGGATTCTTACTCGTGAATTGCACGGGAATGTCGTAATACTGGCGGAAGCCGCTCTTCACGCTCCACTGCCGCGCATTCATGACCGACGCCAGCGACGTATATTCGCCGCTTATCGGCGTAAGGCTGCCGGCTGCATTCTTCTCGTACAGCTGGAAGATCGCTGAGAAGTACAGCGTCTCCCCTTCCTTCACGTTCGTGAAGCCTTCCGTCATGAGCAGCTTCTCGACCTCTGCCTTCGGAACAGTATAAGTCGTATAGGTACGGCCGCGGAGCTCCACAGGCTCGCCTGCCGTAAATTTCTTGAAAGTCGCCGTCGGGCCGGAGCCGGACATCGGCGCGCATTGCTGATCCCATACCTCTAAGCGAGGATCCTCGCAGACCGGCGCCTTGCGCACGACCCAGCCCGACACCTTATATAGCGCGTCCTTCGTCCGCGACGTATCCACGACCGAGAAGGTCAGGTCGCCTGTCGCCCCGAAGCTGATCGCGATGCGCGCCTGGACATAGCCGGACAATGGTTCGAGCACCAGCGCAAGGATCAGCATGGCTAGCACTAACCTTTTCGCCGCGTTCATGATAGCTCCCCAACCTCCTCTTGAATGCCGCCGTTCGGCGTGAAGAATAGATGATCATGCCCCTCGACGCCGTAGTGCGGCCACGGGTCGCCCGCTGCATTCGTAGAGAGCGCAATATCGGCATAGCCGGAATACCAGACGCCCTGCTTCAGATACATCTCGTACGAGGATTCGAACGTGTCGAGCAGCACGCCATAGTTCGTATCCGACTCTACGATACGGAACCGGACCTTCGTGCGCATCATGACCTGGCCATCCTGCCGGTACACCAGCGACGGCTCCGGCTCCGCCCAGCCTTCGAGACGAATGCGGTTCGCCTGCACCCACTCCGCGTAGCGCACACGGGTCATGCTGTCGAGGCTGCTGTTATTCATCACCGGCCGAAAATCTTCCCACCACGCAGAAGGATCAATCGTGCGATAATCGACGCCGAACACTAACGCATAGTAATCCCGTATCCGATCCGCCCAGAGGTCCAGGTTCTCCCGGCTGAAGTTCGGATCCTGCAGCGCTTCGGAAGTTAGTGTCCGTACGCCATTCGGGTTCAGCCTCTGCCGGTAGCCCATGTTATACGCGCCGTTCGGCACATCCGCGAGCACATAGGCCCAGTCCGAAGCTCGTCCCGGCAGACCGGCCGTACGAATCTGCCGTCCCCAGGCGTCGAGCGCAAGCTCAGCCGGATCGACTGAAGCGCCGGTAACGTGGACGGCATTGGCCTCGCTATCCCATCTGACCTTCGCTCCCAGCCCTTGGCTGAGCAGCCGAAGCGGCACCACCGTCTGCCCCTCGAGCGAGATCGGCGCAGCGTCCAGCTCGAGCAGCTTGCCGTTCACGACAACCTTGGTCTGATTGAGACGCATGCCGACGCTCATCGACCCTGCCGTCAACTGCATCCGGCCGTTAGGTTGCCAGCTCAGCTCCGCGCCAAGCGCTGCAGCGATCGGGCGCAGCGGCACCATCGTTCGCCCTTCCCCGTCGACATAGGGCTGTATGCCGTTGAACGACACCTTCAAGCCGTTTACGATAATGCCGACAGGCGCTGCCGCTGAAGCTGCTTGCGGCTGTACGATGCTAACGATCGTAGCGAGCAGCACGCAGGCGATCGCCACGGCTAGCCCTCTGCGAAGCTTCATCATTACGGGTTCCTCCAATCTTCTAATCGCAGTCTCTTATGTAATAGCCTTTGGCCGCGGCCTCTTCGGGGTCGTAGAACACCTCCAGCTTGGCTGCACCCGGCGGCGCGCAGGCTTCCGGATAGGCGGCATATTGATCCGGCCCCGGCTCATAGATTCCGATGAGCGCCGATCTGCGGACCACCGCCCCTCCACCGTAGGAGTAAGCATCCAGCCGCTCGCCACCTGGCAGCGGATAGCCCTGCATGAAGGCGATCAGCCCGACATTCTCATAGGACTGCTCGCCCATCCCGCGCGGGAGCGAGAAGGCTACGTTCAGCCCCATGCGCTGCACGAGCTCCATGTGGCGGTTGACCGCGCCGCCTAGATCCGTCTCGAGATGCCTGGCGATCGTGCTCTGCCGCGCTTCCTTGAATCGGGCTAGGTCGGTCAATGCTCCGAGCGCATAGCTGTATGCCGGGGATGCGAGCAGGTCCTGATGTTTGCCCTCGACGAAGCGGTTCAGCGACTTGATATAGATCGTGAGACGGTCGTCCAGCGTAAAATGCACCACATTCCCGTTCGGCAGCGCATAAGCGTATGGTCTGAGCGGTCCCATCTGCGGTCTTAGCTCGCTCTGGCCCGGATCCTCCAGCGTCACGAGCGCATAGCCGTCATAGGCCAGGAACACCATCGCGGGGATATGGAGCATCAGATTCTGCCGCTCGATCGGGTTGTCGCCCACGCCGAACTTCATCGCGAGGTTGTGGTAGAATACGGCCAGCGCTTCTTCGCCGATCTCGAGCCGCTTGGCGCTGGCGTAATGAATATTCGATTCGTTCTGGGCTTCCAGCCGCGACAGGTAATAAGCGGTGTCGTCCACGGCTGCTTGGAAGCTGTCGCTGTAGCGGTCGTAGATGCGGCTGCTCTGATCGCTCATCGACTGCCGGGTATCATGCAGAATCGTGAGCGGGATGGCGATGATGAGGAAGAATAACAGAATATTAAGGGGCTTCACTGCGCACCATCCCTCCGGCTGCCGCTAGAATCGGCACCTCGGCCGTCTGGCCGAACAGCATGCCCTGCAGCCGGCTGCCGAGCGTCGTGCCCCTAGACTGCACGCGGACTTGCAGCAGGTCGCCTGCATGCATCGGATAGCGGCGGACCAGATCGTCGGCAGGTCGAGAGGCTTCGAAGGTGCCCGGAGTCGGGTAGATGCGGTCCAGGATGTCCTTGGAGAAGCTGCCGACATATTCGATGGTATACCGGTTCTGGAAGGTCGATGAGTTGTTCGGATCGCTGTAGACAGGCTGGATCGTTCTGCGGTAATGCTCTAGCTGCACCTCGAAGACAAGGCCCGTCCCGTCCAAGCGTGCACGCAGCGTCTCGTAATCACGCGCTGCAATATAGCCCTTGCCTCTAACCGTGTCCGCGAATTCCTCGACCGCAGAGGAAGCGGCATGCCGTGCGACGTCGTCGCTGCGATCGGCAATCCGCGCCGCCGGGTATACGATGAAGCCGATAATGATGAGGACGAGCACGACGATGGCCTTGAAGGCATCGACCATCTGGAATCACCGCCTAATGAGTTGCCGTGATGGATACAATGCGGCCTGAGGCATCCCGGGCCGTCTGTACCGTGTACGTGATGCCGGACACACCGCGCAGATCGATCAAGTCCAGCTTCGTGTTCTTGTCGATCAGCAGGCCGTCCAGGCTCAGCACGAATTTCCCTTCCTTCGCTTGAAGCACCCACCCGAGCACTTGCTCGCCCGGCACCCGCGCGAGGTCAGCCGTTCCGGTGTAGGCACTCTCGAACAGCGCCGCGCGGTTATAATCCGGTTCGATCGCGTTCATCTGCTGCTCGCCGCGCAGGAACAAGGATGCTCCCGTCGCGAACAGCACCCAGACGAACAGCGTCACGAGAAAAGATCGCGCAATCTCCATCGGCTCAGGTACTCCTTCCAGCTAGGATGGGAATGCAGGCCTTCGGCTGTCGCCGAAAGCCTGCGGGGGTTAGGGATTATTGTTGCGTAAAGTCAATTAAGCGCACTTCGCCGTTTGCATCACGATACAGTTCAGTTTTGAACCTTCCCGTTGGATTAATAAACTTCAGATTGTTCGTATCGACTAGCTCAGAATAATCTGTAATAACAGTAGAGCTGCATGCAGAATATTGAGCCACGCCACTAGACTCGGTATAACAACTCCCGGTGTTTTCCGTGTAGAATAGAGATGTGTTGAGGTTAGTTGCTACTCTGACTGAAAATCTCGGACGAGTCTTATAGCGATTTACGGCTTCCAATACGTCTGATCCAGTCAAGGTTGCACCATCTTCATACACTGAGAACTCCGATAAGCTCGCCGACTGCGAAATCGTCTGCTCCTGTGCCCGATCCAAGTACCCCTGAGCGACCATGTAAATACTGATCCCCGCCGCCACGATGAGCAGCGTCAGTACGACCCCGATCGCCCACTTCAGTCCTGTCGAGATGTTTTCCACTACGAACCACTCCCTCTACCATGAAATTTATATAGTTACTGCATCTTGAAATAGATGCCGGCAACTCGATCATTCGCGTCCTTGACCACCGTGGCAAGGAATCTCGCCTGCGGGGGGACGTAATACAGATTGCTCGCCGCGTTATCCGTTACATGCGTCTCCGTCCGATTGCATGATGCCGTGCCGCCGCTTAACTGCCCCGTCGTATAGTTGAAGCTCGGACAGCTCGTGCTGCCACCGCCGCCGGAGGCACTCGGTGTCATGCCGAACGATGCTTTATTCGTCTTCACGTATAAGTGAAAACCCAGCATCATGTAATAGCGGCGATACGCGGTCACGAGCTCCGAGCCGCTCACCAGTTGGCTGTCGTAGGGCGAGAACTGCGCCTCTGACATGAGCCGTGCTTGCTCGGCTGCCTGCTGCTGCGCGGCGGCACCGATCGGCTTCGCCTTGTTCCACAAGAGCAGGCCGGTGCTGATGATCGCCAGCGTGATGAGCAGCCCGACCGACCACTGCATGAACTTCGTAATATTGTCCATCGCTCCCGCCTCCTCTCTCTACAGTCCGCCGGTCAGACTCGACAGATCGCCCAATTGATTGAACGCCATATAGCCGAACGGCACCATCAGATACAGCAGGAAGGTCGCCTGAAGCGGCAGGAAGCCGATCAGCTTGCCGATCGACACCTTCTTGCCGATCATCTGCTCATATTGCAGCTTGCGCTGCTCCAGGTCGAAGGCCCGCTCCTGCTCGATATCGTCGAACGCCTGCTTAATCGGGATCAGCTCCGCCGATGCCTGCAGACGATCGATGATCCGCTCAAGCGGCAGGAACTTCGCCTCCTCCTTGAACCGCTCCAGCGCCTGCCAGGGACCGGACTCATAGTCGACCAGACAGCGCATCAGATGCGGCTCGAAGATCCGGCTGTACCGATGCATCCAGTCGAGTATCTCGATGACGCTCATGCGCGGCAGTCCGGCGAGGATCGAGACGATTGCCGTGAAGCCGTC
Organism: Bacillota bacterium; assembly: GCA_023386495.1. GTDB lineage: Bacteria > Bacillota > Bacilli > Paenibacillales > Paenibacillaceae > Paenibacillus_I. The sequence continues at coordinate 14,988 of JAEWJS010000041.1, forward strand.
GGTCTCGTTCTGCATCTCCCACTTGCGCATGCTTCGGCGGAAGAACAGCAGCAGGTTCGGCACGGCGAAAGCCCCGGCCCCGATGCCGAAGGCGACGAGCAGCTCATGCCAGCGGTACGTCTCGCTGCGATAGGCCATGACCTGGCCTGCAGTCTCCTGCACGAACTTGTCCCGCTCCAACCCGACCGGGACGAAGCTCTTGCCTTCCGCCTGCGACTCCACATACGGTATGAGCTCGGCAGACGCCACTTCCATGCGGATGGCCTCGCGGATAATCTGGCTCTTCAGCGCTGCCCGCTCCGCCTCGAAGTAATCCGTCGAGGTTACCAATTGCTGCTCTTCCAGCGGCGGAGGCACGGCGGTAATCCGATCCCGCGCATAGTCATGCATGAACAATTGAACGGTCGCGATCAGCACGAAAGCGCAGGCTGCGAGCAGCCACTTCCGCACGTACAGCTCCCGGACGGACAACGGCATGTTCGCGTCCCGAATCTGGCGCAGCGCGCGATAATGCTTCGCCGAATAATCCGGGGGCATAAGCTGCCGCGTCAGCCGGCGCATCGACGGCCTGCCGAGCTGCTTCCGCAGCGCTCCTCCCTCGCCATCGGCACCCGCCGAGCCGTCCAGGCCGCGTACGAGGCGCAGACCGACGAAGCCGGCTCCGACGAGCGCATACAGGATGAGCAGCGAGTACATCCCCCAGCTGGAAGCATAGTAGTCGGCCATGACCGGGAAGCTGTTCTCCCCCCAGCGCTTCAGCGGCTCGATGAAGAAGAGCGGGCTGAAGGCGACGAAGACGATGCCCGCCAGCTGCGTGTCCAGCTTCTCGCGGCGCAGAATGTCCATGCGAATCTCCTCGTTGATCTTCGCCAGCGCATGCAGATATAACGAGCCTTCGCCGCGCTGCCGCTTATCCTTCTGCGGCGCGCCGTCCCCGTTCTCGGACACCATATGGCTAATGCCGGCCAGCAGCTTGGTGTAGCGGTTCGGCGCTTCGTCGTAGTAGTGCCTCAGCTCCTCTTCGGGATCGACGGAGGCGAGCACCTCCGCCAGCTTATGCGCATGCGCGGCGACGAACGGGCTTGTCCGTTCGGCGGCACGCTCGAGCGCCTCGATCACCATATGCGTCTGGTGATACTCATGCCGCATATCGAGCAGCAGTCCGGACAGCCCGTACAGCAGCTTCTTCTCCAAGCGCCCGATGAGCAGATCCGCTACGACGCTGCCCATGTAGACCGCAGCCAGCATGATGCCGATGCGAATCGACCAGGAAGAGGCGAGCATGAAGGCCAGCAGCCAGACGCCCAGCACAATCGCGCAGACCGTCAGCGTGACCGTCGCTGCTTGCGCGCGTACCAAGTGCTCCTGCTCCGCATGCAGCGGCAGCAGCCGCCTGTGAATGCCAGCCAGCAGATGCCGCACCGCCGGCAGCCTTCTCATCAGCGGGTAGAGCCGGGCCGACAGCAGGCTCCAGAATCGTTCCTTGCGGTGCTTCGGCAGCAACAGCTTCAGCTTCTGCATCTCCTTGAACGCGGCAGGGTCCATGCGGGATTGCGCCGCGACCGCGAGCAGCACGACGAGCGCCAGCAGCAGGACGAGGAGGCCGATGACGACCAGCATCACGTACAGCGGGTTCATGAGGCATCCCCCCAGTGCGCCGCCAGGAACTGCCGGAACCCTTCCGCGTCCTCGTCGTTCATGTGGAGCAGCATCTCCTTCACGTTGCGGTCCGACGGTCTGGCGCCGGCCACATAGCGGCCGTTATGCCATTCGACAACGTTGCGGTATTCGAAGGTGCGTCGATCGGTCGAGCGCTGGAAGTACTCGGTCATCGTCTCCATGAACGCATCCAGCTTGCCGTTCAGATCCGGTGCCCGGCGATAGTCCCGGGGATAATCCGCCGTATCGTCGACCGGCACGCACTCCGTGATCCGCTCGATGTACCGCCGCCCGCGCTCGTCTTTGACCAGGTGGACATTGAACGTAATGACATCGACGACCTGCTTCTCGGCGATCTTCTCGCTCGAGAACACGCCTGTCGCCAAGAGGCTGTTGCGCAGCGAATAGATCAGGTTCGGGAACGTCTTCGCATGGTGCGTGAACAAGGTGAACAGCGAAGCGACCTGCGCCATCTGGATCATCCAGCTCGCGATCGGATGCGTCGCGACTTCACCGAGAATGTTCACGGCGCCATCGGTCTTCTTCTGCGTATCGAGCCCATCCTGTCCGCTGACCGTCGGCGTCTCGCGGAACGAGAGGATGTTGCGTTCGGGGTAGATTTTGCGCAGGCGCAGCTCGAAGGCCATCTCCTGAATCCGCAGGTTCAGCGTCGGATCGATATGCTTCACGATCGCCATCAGGATCGTCGTCTTCCCCGTCCCCTGCTGTCCGGTGATGCCGGTGACACGCGCGCCCTTCACCAGATACTTCAGCATGTCGATCGCGAGACTCGCGTTATCGTCGCGCAGCAGCTCCTCGAGCTCCGCCTTGCGCACATCGAACTTCCGCACGAAGAACGCCCAAGACTCGGACATCCGCGGCCTGACCACGACGACCCGGCTGCCGTCGGCCATATCGTTAACCATGTAGCCGTTCGATTCATTCAGCTGGCCCGGACTGCCGAAGGTGTAGATGTTCTGGCAGACGCGCTTCAGCTCGAGTTCGCTCCCGAAGCTCAGGAAGCTCAGGTGCACCGACTTGCCCTTGTAGAACATCCAGACGGCATCATGCGCCTTCGGCAGCGCTCTCGGACCTGCAGCCATGTCCAGCGTCTGCGCGATATCCGGCGGCAAGCCGCTCGTCCCGCCGTTGACGCCGTCGATGTTCATGTCGCGAACCTCATCCACGACGCCGAGTCCCTTGTACGACTGGTAGACGCGCTGCACGATGACATCCAGCTTGTCCGACAGCGTGAGGTTCAGGTCGGGCAGTTCCTGTCGATAGATCTCGCGGATCTCCTGAGCGGTTATGTTGTAGCCCATTGACCCATCGGCCAGCGGCTTGAGCACGTCCAGCCGATACCGATCCATAAGCACGCTCAGCGCATCGTAGCGATGCTGCTTCTGATACTGCTGCAGCAGGATCTCGAATTGATCCTGCGCCGTCAGCCGCTCCGGCCTGTCGAAAGGCAGCACGCGATCCACGTTCGCCTCCGTCAGACCGTACACCTTATCGAGCAGGTCCTTCATGACGGCCTTGACATACTTCTTCGAGGAGGCGTCGCCGTGCATGCAGCTGCGAAGCGCCTTCTTGAGTTCATTCCGCCTCGCCTTGCGCCGGTTGTACTCCTCTTCGCTGAGATTACCGTCGCTCAGATCGACCGAGATCATCTCCTGCAGCGCTGATCGGATGAACTGCTGAATGCCTGCCAGCTCGTAGGACAGATCGTCCTCGTCCTCGGTACGGGGCTGTCTCGATTGGAGCAGCAGCCGCGCAAGGAACAGCGTGATCCCGACTCCGATGAGGATGAGCAGTATCGTGTTCATGCTTCCTTCACGCTCATCTCCCCCGTCGGTGCTAGATCGAGAGCTCGCAGCACGAGCTTGCCCATGCTGCGAACCGCCGCGATGAAATCCGCCTGCTCATCATGTTCCAGGAATCGCTTCTTCGCTGCCATGGCGCGCAGCAAGTAATCCAGGATGCGCCCCTCGTTCATCGCATCCATGAATCGAACATTGCGCGGAACGGCGCCTATCCGCTTCCTTGCCGTACCGAGCTGCTTGGCGATCCGATCCAGCGTCAGCTTGGAAGTGCTCTCATAAGCGCCCACGCATAAGAGACCCTCATCGCCGCTGTCGTCCCCTGTGCTCCAGGTCATGGGTTGCAGACGCATGCGTTCGAGCAGGAATTCGTTCTGATTGACTGTCTTGACGATCAAGTCGGCATGCATGAGCGCTTGCCTGCTGACAAGATCATTCGCCGTACCGTCGGCAGTCGCAGTCACATCTACGAACAGGATGTCGTAATATTGCGCGGCGGCTGCCTTGATCAGCGGGAAATTCTCGGCAAGCAGCTGACGCGATCCCGGCGCTGCTCCCGCGATCAGATCCAGGCGTTCCTTAAGGATCGACTCCGTATGATCGCGCAGCAGAGCCGGCGTCAGAAGGTCGCATTCGGTCAAGCGGAGAATCGCGTCCATTCCGCCTCCGGCAGCCGACTGCAGGCGGTCCGTGTAACGCAGCTTGGCATAGGCACGTTCCAGCGGCGTCTCCCCCGCATCTGTATGCGCGACAGCGATCTTCAGCGGATAATCCAGCGCGAGCATCGTCGCGACAGCCAGCATGCTGCCAGTTGTGCAAGCTTGTCCGGGCGCTGATCCATGGTAGGCTACTAGCATGACTAGGCCCCCCTCTTCTTCGCATACGTCCACAGCTTCTTCAGCTCTCGAGGCGGAATGGCCGCGATGTCCTGCAGGAGACTGCCCGCCGCAGCGGCAAAATCCCCCTCCAGCCCCTTAAGCGCGATCCTGCCATCGAACACCCAGTCGATTCGCCTTCGCGGGCTGTCATAGTAGCTGAAGACCGGCTGCACCGGCAGATGCGCCGCAATATAGCGCGAGCTGATCGAGCACTCAGACTCCTGCACGATGAGTCCGCTGACGATGTCGGCATGCGCACGCACCGCCTGCTGTGCCATCTCCAGCGCTGCCCGGTCATAGGAGCTGACTACGTACAGCTTGTCCAACCGTACATCCGGCAGTTCGATGGCATGCCAGTCGTAGAGCGTAATCCCTTCGGCCGAGCCTGCGCCGCTTAGCTGAATGCGCACACCTGACACCTCATCCTGCAGATACCGGTAGTGGCGGGGCCTGTCCGTGATCACCGTTGATGCCGGTGCCCCCCGGTGCGTCTGGAGCAGCAGCGCCAGAACCAGCGCGAGATCGACCTTGTCACAATCGCCCATTAGCATGATGTTCATCGTCTACTCTCCTTCCAGCAGTCCAGTGCTGCCGCTGTCGTCCGCTGCCTGTGGAGCCGTCGCTGGCTCAACGGCCGCAGACTGCGCCTCAGACGATGGTGCCGGAGCAGCCAGAATCGGCAGCGCTCCCTGCGCACCTACGCGGCGCGAGACCGAGCCGCCATCCGGCGCCTGCGCGGCGATTCGCTGCTTGCGGTCCTCCGGAATGGCGTGCAGCCGGGCGTCCAACCCCTTGCGCACCTCTTCGTTCAGGCTGAGCTTCGCCTTGTCGATAATATTCGGATTGCTCCGCAGCACGCGCATGACATCGACGTTCGGCATGTACGTCACAACCGCCTTCGGCTGCATCTCCGGCTCCACATACTGAATCGCGTACAATTCGGCCTTATTCGTATAGGCATCGACGAGCGATGAATTCAGCAGCTGACGTTCCTCCTCATTCACGTTGAAGTAACTTAGCTGCAGAACCGGATCGACGTCATCGAGTTTTTTCTTAGCCAGCACGACATAATCCTCGCCATTCGGATACACGATCCGCACATCCACTATGTCACCGCGCTGCACGCGAATCGGCAGTCGGATATACTGGGCTTCCTCTCTGCGGAGACTCGGATCGAGCTCTCCCTCCGCATAGAGCATGTCCTCCGTGATCGCCGTTCCAGCGAGTGCATCGATCTTCATCACCTTGCCGACTAGCTCGTCCGGCGAGGCGACCAGATTCATTGGCGTCATATAGTCCGGCAGCGCCTTCTGCTGGACATCCTCCTGCCGAATCGCTTCGCCAGCTGCCACGTCCGCGACCAGCACCTGGCCGACGCGCGAGGTCTGCTCGTAGACGACCAGCCGATTGTCCTTCTCGGCGAGCAGTTTACGGTATTCGTCCCGCACCTTGTCGAGATTGTTGTTATAATGCAGCATTGTCCCTGTCCAGACGCCCGCTCCGACGACGAATGCGCCTGCAGCACCAAGGACGGTATACAGAATGGCGCGCTTTCTCGATCTGCTTCGCAACTTAACTGCACTCCTTTCTTGGTGAAATACCGCTGCTAGGCTCACTTCATGATGAAGCTTGAGCATCGATTGCCAATACTGGATAAATTTGATTGGTTCTCTTGACATACAATCATAGTGGCTAATTATGGAAAGTGTACATAGTACTACCGCTGTGATTTTATTGGCGAAGACTAGGTCTAGTCGCGATTCGTTAGGAGATATTTACCAATGCGGCAATGTTGCATACTGCAATATCGTGGCGAAAGGTAGGAACTGACGGGAGATTCAGAGGGATGATGTAGAATGAGGGCAACGAGCTGAATTATGATTAGCTGCATAACTTTCTATAGCTGCATATGGAACTATAGTAACAGGCGGTCGAATAGACACGATAAGACCCGCGAAGAGCACGCATTAGGGAAGATTCTTTAGTTCGCTAGGCGCAGGTATAAGAAAAAGCCCTCCCGCACATGTGTTGGCATTCACACAATGCACGAAAAAGGCTTGTTGTTCGGAGGGCTTACTCTCTTTGATTATCTCTGACCGCGCGATATCATCCACGGGATAACCCCCTCTGCTTCAGGTTCGCGAGAGGGAACCGCGACGGATCGAAATCACGGCGAATCTCCTCGATCTCCATGGCAATAATAATTGCACGTTTCAATCGGCTTCTCTTCTTCGTGGAGGGGAGATCCGGAATCGCGGCTGAGCTTAAGAAGAAGGTCGCCTGATCATCCTTTTTGCCCAAATAGTCGCTTAATCTTCCGGACTTAATCATGCGATACCCTCCTCTCCGATTCCAATAACTCAATTATACATGATGCAGACAGCATACTTCAAAGGCGATCGATGCTACGATTCCACATACACCGTCAGCTTCTCGTCCAGCTCGATCGTGAAGATCACCAGCATCTCCCCGCCTGCAGGCACATCGAGCCGGTACTCAATCCCGCTGGTTCCCATCTTCTCGTACGGATGCGAGGTCTCGGAGATCCGCCAGAAGCGCGAGTGGATACGGTGCGACAGCTTAATATGGGCGGACATGCTCTTATGATTGCGGATCATGACCTGATGCGACTCCGCCGTATGTCCCCGACCTACACGCTTCAGCTCCGTGCGCTTATGCTCCAGCACGATATCGAATGCCTCGCCGATGTGCAGCCAGACGGACTCATTCTTCGGCGTATGCTCGATCTCGTCCTCTCCGATGAATTCATGCTGGCCGTCGGCCGGATCCTCCTGGTACACCTTGATCTTGCCCTTCGGCAGCGGGATGCCGAGCCGGCTCGCCTCGTCGTTGTCGAAATTCACCATGATGTCAGTCCGCTTCGCGCCTGTATTGCATGCATAATAGATCCGGCACGGCACATCTTCCGCTTGGAACAGCCGCACCTGCTTCGACTGCTCGTTCTTCAGCGTCGTCTCCCCTTGCAACGTATAGAGATGGTAGTCCGCGAACGCCTTCTCTTCAAAGGCTGAGCCGCTGTCCTCCACACACTTGCTATAGACGATCGGGGAGGGATAGTACAACTCCGGATCTTCGACGCGATTCACCTCGCCTGCAATCAGCTTGATCCGCGCGTTCGGGAACGTCGTGCCCGTCTCGTTCTTAATGTCCACCCAGCCCGTCAGCGCAAGCTTGTCCTCCTGCAGATTCATCACATAATTGACCGTCCATGCAAAACCCTTCGTCAAATACGACACATCAATCTGCTGCGCTCCATCCGTCGGCCGGATCCGCCAGTTAAGCGCAGGTCGCACGATCAACCCATCCGGCAGGCTCGGCAGCACGAGCTCTCCGCCGGGATCAAGCACGATCTCCTTCGACTCCGTATGCTCCAGCACAATCCCATGAATCACGCTAAGCAGACGGTATGCGGTACGGCCGCCGTCTGCAGTACGCACGTAGACGGTGTGGTCGAGATATTTTTCCAGCAGCTTAGTCTTATTGACCAGATCATACTCATAATTCATCTCGAGCACGTCGACGCCCTTCACCAGAATGGAGTCGGTCTCGATGCGCGCCGCCACGTCCATGTAGCTGATCTGGCTGCAGCCGGTTAGCGCCGGCATGCGCCGCCTCTCCTTCACTGCACCGAAGTTATCGTTGTAGATCGTCAGTGTCACGTGCTCCGCGTCTTGGCTCGTTGAGATATGGCTCGCCGTCGTCATGTTGCATCCCTCCGTCGAATTGGACTTGTTGGCAGTCCGGATATGACTTATGATGCGAGTATAACCCTGTCTGGACGCAGATATATTGCCTGCTACGCAACAAGGAGGATGACATGGATACGAGAGCATACGCACGCGTAAAAATGGATTTCATAGCCCATACGTTCGGCGCTGCGGCGTTAGGTGATGCGATGATCGTCGCGGAGGCAATCGAGGACTATCGTGAATCGGAGATCGCGCATCATGCGCCGCTTGCTGCCCCGGTGCCTGTGCGTGCGGCCAAATTCTCCGCGGCGAACGCGGTGGACGCACAGGTCAATCTCGACGAGCTGCTCGAGACCGCCAAGCAGCTCCCGTCGCTCGGTGCATATATTCGGGAGAAAGCGCATCGGCTCGATCGCGTGCGGTATCGTCCGGCTCTTCATGAGCAGGGACAGATTAGTCGGGACTACTGGAGCAAGCTGCTGAATGACGAGGTGAAGGCGTCGAAGGAGAAGCTGCTGCGCGTGGCTGTGCTGCTGGAATTGGACGTGGAGGAAGCAGAGGAAATGCTGGAGCTGGCCGGCTATTCGATCAGTCCAAAAATTCCGCGCGATGTCGTGGTCATGTACTGCCTCGGGAGGGAGCTGTACGACTTCGTCGTGATCGAACAGCTGCTGGAGGATCATGAAGTGCAGTCGTTGTTCAATGATCGGCGGGGTGCTTAGCACGCTTCTTATCGAGCAGATCGATCGCCCGATCAATGCGCGTCAGCGTGGCGCGGAATCCCCAATTTCCGTTCTTGGTCTGTGGCTTGTTGGGATCGCGCTTAACGGATCGCTTCAGTCCCATATCACCCCTCCTCCGCATCGTCATAATAGCTATGCTATACAATTGGAGGCGTTTTAGTCACACACATCACAAAAAGAGCAAGGGTTGTTCGCCCTCGCCCTATCGTCTTATTCGGGATCACTTGTTATTGTAGAGAATCGTTACCGCTCTGTCATTGGCCTGGATGACCGACTTGAAGGCCTCGGATACGCGCACATGCGTCTCAGGCCGAACGGCCGGGGAGAACGGCGCCTTCCTCTTCCTGCGAATACCGGAGGGTTTGCGACTGGGGGTACGAACAACTTGCCCATCCTTCATCAGACATCCTCCTTCCGAATTCCTTGCCCTTATAATACCACGGCGGGGGTTAGATTGCATCATCATCCGCATCGACAGACTCGGCGTCCGCCATATACCAATCGAAGATCACGAGCATATTGGAGATATGGGAAGCGTCAATTGCGTCTACCGCTACATCCTTCGCCTCCAGCGTCACCAGCATGCTGTAGAACGCCCCATAATATGGGATGACGATCAGCTTGTCTTCCTCGATCGGCGTCGTCTCGCCATCGGTCAGCTTGGCAATCAGCTGCTCCTTCTCTTCCCCCGCGATCTGCCGGGCATGCCGAATGCTCACATTCCTTAGTTGCAGCTGGAGACTCGCCTTGCTGGGGCTCTCATCTTGCGCTAGTGCCGGGAATAGGAAAAAAGAAACCGCGAATCCGAACGTTGAGCTGTAATACTTGATGTACTCCTCGAGCTGCACCTGATATTCTTCCTGCGTTGTCGGGATGGGCAGCGCCGCCAGATGAAAATCCGTCCACTTGATCACCTCGGTGAACTTCTCGACCTTCTTCGCATTGCGCACAATCGTGTGCTTGCTCTCCACCAGCGCTTCCCGGATCTCGTCCTCATGCTTGAATTCCGCGCTCCAGATTTTCAGAATATTCGGCGTCTGGAACACGGCCAAGTCTACGAACACGGCCAATGCCGATAACTGCGCCATTAGCGCCCAATCGGTGTAGTCCAGCTTGTCCATCATGAAGCCGATTGCCATCAGCAGCAGGAACGCGACATAGAACGTCCTGCGCGTGCGGCCGAGATTGCCCCAGTAATTCTTGCTGTTCATCCAGTAGTAGGCGAGAATGATCAGCAGGATTAAGGCAAAGCCGCCGAAGAACATGTCCATGTACTCGACCTGGAACACGTCTATGCACAGCCAGGTCGCCGCACCTAGTAACGCGAGAATGCCCCCGTATACGAGTAGAAAAGAGATGCCGGACTTGTGATCATAGACAACCTTCAATCCATCATTTCCTCCTTCGTCAGTGGATGGTATGCTGATGTTGTATTCTCCCGAACCTCCATCTTATTCCAATCTATCCTGATGCGAGTATACATCATCCGAAGGAGGAATGAACAGCATGCATAATGGCCGAACGGCAATCATCATCGTGAGCTTCGCGCTCGCGCTCGTGATGGGCTGCACGAAGGAGCCGGTGACTCAAGAAGTCATCGTGGAATCGTATACCGACTACAAGCCGAATCCGGACGACCTCGCGCTGATCCGCGACGTTCGAGCCAATCGAGATTCCGCGCAGTCGTTGCAGGAGCTCTATCAGGAGCTCCCGCTCATCGACATTCACAATCATGACGCCGAGAATCCGATTGCCGTACAGACATGGGGACAATACGGGATCGACCGCATCGTGCTGTTCGGCAGCATCTCCGAGCCTCATGCACAAGTGACGGACGAGGAAGCATGGGCGCAGTATCTAGCGGAGCCGGACCATGTCTACCCTTCCTTCGCAGGCTTTCCGGTCTATGAAGAGGAGGGTGTCACATACGTAAAAGAGCGATTAGAGCAAGGTTATCTCAATATCGGAGAGATCGCCGCGGCCTCGACTTTCTCGCCTGTCGTCTCCAAGCTCAAGTGGAAGGCCGAGCACCCGAATGACGGTTATCTGCCGCAGATTTACGAGCTTGCTGCCGAGTACCGCACGCCGATCCTGCTCCATATCGACCCGCCTAACGGCTCGCCGATCCTCTACCTGGAGGAAGCGCTGGAACAGCATCGGGATACGAGCATGATTTTCGGCCATGCCAATGCGTATAATCCACCGTGGAATATCGAGGTCCTGCTCGCCAAGCATCCGAACTTGTACATCGACTTCTTCGCGGGGTTCACGGCCTATAGCCGTGAGAGCACCAATAAGCTTCAGGACTTCGTGCCCGTCATCGAGCAGTACCCGGACCGCTTCATGCTGTCGACGGACTCCGGCTATGGACTGTCGCGGTACGAGGCTGCACAAGGCTTGTACGAGATCATCGATCTGCTGACGCCGGAGACCGCGGTCAAGGTCGCCTACCAGAACTATGAGCGGCTCGTGGAGCAACAGCCGCCGACGGCCTCGCAGATCGAGCAGATCAAGGCACTGTCCGCGAAGGCTGGCCGGTTCGAGACGTATCGCTTGAACAAGCGGATGGCGAATGAGTTGATTATGGAGTTGGAGGGGGAGTAACTACAAGAGGAAATAAAAACCCACCCCAAGGCTTCATCGGCCAAAGGTGGGTTTACTTGGTTATTATGCCTTGAAGCCATTAACAAGGCTCCGGCAGCGATTTCAATCTATCGAACACTTCCGTTTCAATCGTCTCCGCGGAAGTAACCATTAGGGCAAATACCGCAGCGTCCCGAAGAAGTCACCGGTTAGCTTGTCCTCCAACCGATCAGACAGATTGCTCCCGCTGCTCGATATTTTATTGTAGATCTCTGTGATCAATGGCTGATCTTCTACTCATTCGTCAAAATATCCTCTCTTGCCCGTTGGTGACGGGAGGAACACGCCATACTTGTTAAATTGCCGGTTCCTAGGCGGAACTTGGTTGTTTTTATTCGGCCTATCATCGCTTCCCTGCGCGCGGCCAGACTTCCCTTTACTCCCCTTCGATGCAACTTGAATCGTATAAGGCTTATTATTGATCGCTAACGTATTATAATGATGCTTGCGCAGCATCCAACGTCTGCAGTCGGAGCATACCAGCACCTTGCAAGGGACATAGTCATGCCTTTCATCCTTGGATATGCGGAGCCGAACATATTGGGTACCAAGCTCCACGCGGCACGTTGGGCATCGAGATTCATGATCTTGCAGGAGAAGATGGATGAAGTCGATCGTCTTCACGGCATCGTGGTTCACCTTCGGCTGGGGTTTACCAGACTCGCGTGCCGCTGGTATCGCCTCCGGTTTGGGCTGTTGCGTGGGAACTGCTCGGTCGGCCCTCACAGGCGCTTCGCGAACATACCATTTGCGATTCTGAGAATCGACCAGATCCGCGAAAGTCCGAAAGACATATCCTTTATCGCAGCGCTTACAATAGAGCACATCAGCAGCTAAATATGCGCTAGTACCGCCCTTAGGACTTGCTTGATACAGAATCTCCAGCTTACGAGCCTGCAGTCCGCCATTGCACGATTCACATCGATGTTTACCGTATTCTATGATTCCAACTTCATGAATTCTGCGTATGCTCATCTTCCGCACCTCATTCACAGGGAATTCAATGATTGTATTCTCGACCTCTACCTACTCTTTCTCTCATAATAGAAATGCAGCCGATACTCACAAATCTGCCGTGTCCAATCATAAACGACCTTTTTATGCTCATCAGCTACGTCAATATCAATCACAAACGCAAGTTCATCGAACGTGATTCGCCCCTTCGAGCTCCCGCTCCACTTCGTCATCGGCATCTCTGCAATCAACTTCGCTACCTTGGACTCATCGTACTCCCACATCTGTCGCGTCTTATTGTCCGAGAAATCGATTCGTTTCCGATACTCTTTCCCCATCATGTATCGATGGAAATGCGGCGCTGCTTCTATCGGTGTAATCGGTCGATTCCAGTCATCCACGCCTCTCTCCAACATGCCCTGCAGCAATACCATTTTGTAGCTCTTGCTCATACCCGTCTGCTCAACTTCGCGGTACCACCACTCATAGTCGAGGTATGCCTTCTGCTCGAGCTCGCTCAATTCCTCTGCCCAATGCAAGAAGCCAACATATGAGCCAAATTCCTGACGATATTCTCTACTGTCGGCACGCCCATGAAGATGCAATTCAAGATAGGAAGGTCTGCGACCGAGTTCTCTCTTCAGATCCATGTAAGCCGACTTCAACTGCTCCTTGCGCGGTTGCCTCTTCCGAGACAATTCGTTCAACAGATCAATAACCCCAACTTCTAACTCCAACACGCAGCCTTCCGGAACTGTCAGAGCTGCCGACCGCTTCTTGCCACCCTCACCCGGCGTCATATCGAATAAGCTCATCTTCACGTCAGCATTGCGATAGTTACCGATCAGGTCGATGATGTTGCATGCCTGCTTCGATGGATGCAACCGCAGCCCGCGCCCTACCTGCTGAGTGAACACGGTCAATGATTCGGTCGGACGTACGAACAACAGCGTGTCGGTCTCCGGTATGTCCACGCCTTCATTGAATAGGTCTACCGTGAAGATGACCTCCAATGTGCCAGTACCAAGCTTCTTTATGGCTTCTTCGCGATTCATCTCCTGCGTCCGAGAATGAAGACTTACCACCTGAACGCCCTGCGCCCGAAAATATCGAGCCAGAAAGTCAGCCTGCGCAATAGAGGAACAGAATGCGATCGTTCGTGTCTGCTTGTACTTCGTCCAGGCTTCATAGACGGATGCTGCAGATTCTTCTTTCAGCTGAACCGCGAGCAATTCTTCTTCATCGTACCGGTTGCCCAGCCAAGTAATCTGGCTATAGTCCGTCTCATCGTGTACGCCGTAGTACCGGAACGGGCTTAGCCAACCCTTGCTGATCGCTTCGAGAAAATGAATCCGATACGCCACATTCCCATCGCACAATGCATAGACATCCTTACCGTCCATACGGTCCGGCGTTGCCGTGATGCCCAGCAGGAACTTAGGCTGGAAATAGTCCAATATCGCCTGATAAGACTTAGCCGCAGCATGATGAAATTCGTCCACCACGATTAGGTCAAAAGCATTCGGCGAGAATCGTTCCCTATGACGCTTCATCCCCAGCGTATAGATTGATGCGAAGACGAAATCGGCAGCCTCGTCTTTGCTCGTCCCGTTATAGAGACCCGATGTCTTCTCCGGCATGATCTGCCGGAACGAACGCTCCGCCTGATGCAGAATCTCCTCGCGATGCGCGACGAAGAGAACACGAGTGTAGCGCTGTGCGAAGAATCCCGCTAGGTATGTCTTCCCAAGCCCGGTCGCCATGACGACCATTGCCTTGTCGTAGCCTTCTTCGCTTGTGGCCTCCAACGCTTCCAAGGCGAGCAGTTGCGCTTGCCGAGGTGTAATACGTCCTAACGGTTCATTCTCATCGGCGGGCGTAACCGACTCTTTCCCTGGCAGCATAAGCTCTGCAGCTTCCATCTCTTCGATTGAACGAACCAAGTCGGGATACTTCTGACGATTTCGGTTATACGCCTCTTCATAGATTGCCAGCGAGATGTCGTTCAACGGCTCGGTCTGTTCATGATTGAATTGCTGCATGAACTTCTCTAGCGCAGAGTGGAACGTGTACGGCTCCAGCTGAGCATTCACGGCGAGATTCCATTCGACACCCATACGGAAAGCCGACATCGAGAGATTCGAGGAACCTACGATGAATAGACCCTGGCCTTCGCCATGATCGAACAAGTACGCTTTGGGGTGAAAAGAAGTCCCGCGGCTGATCCATAGACGAGACTCTATCGCGGGATGAATGCCGAGCAGTGTCCGAAGCGCTTCTGGCTGCGTTACGAATAAATAGTCACCCGCTAGCAACTTGATCTCGGCCCCACGCTCTGCCGCTTCTCTCAGATGCGGAGCCAACAGGCGTATCCCCGATTCCATGACAAAAGAGGTGAGGATGTAGATCCCCACCGCCTTATGAATACTCGGAATTAATTCGTCTGCTAGATTCTCTGTGATCAGCTTGATGTCAGGCATCCTGCACCTCGATCAGATAGATGCGTTCCTTGAATCCGCCGCGCTTCGCGGCCTTCTCTGCACGGACTTGTTCGAGCTCGTCCACCGTAACGCCGTGCGATTCCGCCATGGCGTGAAGCAGCTCCATGATATCAGCCAGCTCTTCAACGGCTTCCCCGTCTGTCTGGGCTGCGAGATACTCGCCGACTTCCTCTTGCAGCTTGGTTCGGAGTTCTACTCGGTACTCAGCGTCATCGAGGATTCGGGAAGTATACGAACTTCCCGAATTTGCAATGATCTCCGGAATCCGGTCACGTACGAGTTTATTATAGATCGGCATAGTCATTCCCCCCCAACATTTCCACAAATCTCACATCAGCAGGCGCAATGGTATAACCACTTAACCCCTCAACCTCTACCCACGCATAGGCATCATGATCAACCAACTCAATCGTTCCGCTCACGTATCGAGCCCGATAAGCGATCAACCGGATGTGCGCATTGCCGTTATCGAACTCATTCGTGCCGAAATACACATACGGCTCGATGAGAATGCTCATTTCTTCCTGCAGCTCCCTGACTAGACACTCAGCTGCAGTCTCACCCGCTTCGATCTTGCCACCTGGGAACTCCCAGAACCCCGCTAGAGGCTTGCCTTCCTTCTTCCTCGCGATAAGGATCCGACCCTCAGTATCCTCGATTATTGCTGCAGCGACCTCAATCATCTCTCTGCTCACACCCTATACAATTACTTTATTCGCCGCTGGCACAAGCGCTGGCGGCATCTCTTGCTTCAATCGCCAGACGAAGCTCATCGGCTTGTCGCCCTCATGACGCACATAGTCGGCTTCGCCTAAGAACACGAACGGTGCCGTATAATTGTTCTCGTTCTTGTATTCCCTGACGAACAAGGCAATGCGATTGCCCCGTTTCTTATGGTGGATATAACGCTGCGCCGTGTTTGATTCTTCCGTAGTGCGGCTCTGCGTCTGCCAATGGAACAGTCGCTCATTGATCGCATAATCCTCATAGAGCGTAGATGGCGAGAAGTCCTTGTCCGACTTGTTCAGTGTAATGAAGAAGATGTCCGTCATCTTGTCCTCGAAGTATTTGACGCCCTCGCGGAAGGTCGGCGAGCTCTCTTCATTCCAATACCCGAAGGCCGCCAACACTTGGTCAGTCGAATACTTACAGTGCAGATCCAACGGGCAAGAATATGGGAATTCATTCGGCTGGTCGACAAAATCAAGATGCGTCAACGTATACTGCAGAATAGCAGCGATTTCTTCACGGAATTCCGGGCACTCGAGAACGGCCGCCACTCCTTCTGCTACGCTGTCGAATCCATTCTTCTTCGGCTCGGAACGGTAGAAGGTATAGTAGAACATATGGAGCATGAGTTGCTCTTCTTCGCTGGCAGGAGCAACTTTACCTTCCAGATACGTGAGAATGTACTTGATCAAGCGTCTTGAATTGATGTTCAAGAGCGCAGGAATCCGCTTGATCAATTGCTCGCCATTGTTGAATTCATACGGCTCCTTCAATCCCGCTTCAACGAGCAACCCTTGGAAGGAGCGATTGCCCGTTCTCCCGCCGTAGAATTCATACAGCGACATGCCGTAATAGTTCAGGAAGTTCTCCAGCGTGAGCGGCAGATGCGTATCCGCTTCAAAATGCTTCATCTTATGAATCAGATTCCTGCGGTTGTTGGTGGCTTGCTTCAGGTTCTTGAGAATATACTCGCGCGATTGTTTCTCTAACTGGATGAAGCTTCCTCGAGGTAAGCTCGAGAAGCCTTGCTCCACGTAATGCTGGATCGAATGCTTCGTCTTCCCGATCAACGCTCGGAACTTGTCATGGAAGTTATAGTCCTTATGCGCTTGTCCGATGAAATCGAGCACGGTCAGACATTCTTTCCCTTCCGACAGCCGCAACCCCCTACCTAGCTGCTGCAGGAATACCGTTAAGCTTTCAGTCGGCCGCAAGAACAGAATGGTGTTCACGGCCGGGATGTCTACGCCTTCATTATACAGGTCGACTACGAAAATCATCCTGATCTGTCCGCTCGTTAATCGAATCTTGGCTGCGGCACGGTCGGCATCGCTCGAATCGCCATGAAGGGCTATTGACGGTATGCCGGCTTCGTCGAACACCTTCGCCATGTAGAGCGCATGGTTGACACTGACGCAGAATCCTAGCCCCTTCACATCATCCAATGACGTGACGTACTTCCTCAAGCTATTCAGGATCTGCGTGGTACGTATTTTGTTATGCGTATATACGCCCTCGAGCTCATGAATGTCGTATCCGCGTCTAGACCACGTTAACTGCGACAGATCGACGTTATCCGTTACGCCGAAGTACTGGAACGGACATAGCAGCTTCCGGTCAACCGCATCCGTCAGTCGAATCTCTGCTGCGATTGTATCATCGAAGTAACCAAGAACATCCTTGCCATCCATCCGCTCCGGCGTGGCGGTCAATCCTAATAATATCTTCGGGTTAAAATGTGCCAGCAACCGTTGGTACGTAGGCGCTGCCGCATGATGGAATTCATCGACCACAATGTAATTATAATAATCCGGTGTGGTTATGTCGGCTAGACGCATGGAGTTGAAGCTCTGGATGCTGATGAACAGATGCTCGATGGATTGCGCTTGCTCCTTGCCGACTTGCAGCTCGCCGAAGTTTAGATCCTTCAGGATGACGCGGAACGTATCCCTACTCTGCTTCAAAATCTCTTCGCGATGCGCAACGAACAGCAACCGCGCTCGGCCATTCGATTGCTGGAACCGCCTGTAGTCGAACGCCGATATGACGGTCTTACCCACGCCGGTAGCCGCTACGACTAGATTCCGATAGCGACCGTAGTGCTTACGCTGCGCTTCTAATTTCTCCAGCACTTCCTTCTGATAATCGAACGGCGCAATGTCGAAGTTGAACTGCAGGGTTGCTTGGTCGCGGTCCTTTTTCTTCTGCAAGGCGGACTTCAGAAGCTCTTCATGTTCCTCGTTGCCGCACTGGAACGGCTTGAACGATCGATCATTCCAATAGCTCTCGAAGGTTGCGTCGATCTTCTTGAGCACGTCGACGGAATCCTTCTCCGTTATCTTCAGATTCCACTCGAGTCCGCTCGTCAGCGCCGGGTTCGATAGATTGGAAGAACCCACATAGGCTGTCGTGAACCCCGAATCCCGCTTGAAGACATAGGCTTTGGCATGCAGCCTGGTACGTTCCGAGTCATATGAGATTCGGATCTCTGTGTTGGGCAGCTTGCTCAATTCCATGATAGCCTTATAATCCGTAGCTTCCATGTATGTGGTCGTGATCACCCGCAGTTGGCCGCCGTTCGATGTGAATTGCTGCAGTTGATCAAGCATGCATCGCAGCCCGCTCCACTTAATGAACGACACCAGAAAATCGATCCGATCCGCCGACACGATCTCCAGTTGGAGCTCATTGAGCATATTGGGTTCCGAATGGGCGCCCGTGAACAGCGAGCTCTGCGATAATGGCGTTGCTGGTCTTACGACACGTTCAGACTTGATGCCCCGAATGCTATTGATTTTCGAATATACGTAGGTAAGTACCTCGCCTTGCTCTTCAAGACGCAAGTCATCGAACATCTCGTCAGACAGATTGTTGCGCAGCGCCTCAATGATTTCATTGCAGGTGCGAACCTGCGCAAGGACAGACTCATCGTCGCTGGTCTGCTCCCTGACGAGCTTGAGCGCCCTGCGCGTGACGCTTGATATGTAGGAGGACAGCAGCTTCCTTGCCTCTTCTGCGTCCAAGGGTTCTGTTCCGATATCATAGGCAGCTTCATCAAGCTCCGCTAGTTCCTGTCGCGTGATGCGGTTAATGATCTGCTCGTACAGGCCTTGCTTCATGGCTACACCTCGTTAATGGATGTGGTTCGTGTCGAACTCCCCATGCGTAATCGCACGAGGTGCTCTCTATGTATTTCGACCATTTTCGACTTAACCCTTCATTCTTCATCTGCCGATTGATCGCTTCCGGGCTGCAGACAGATTGACCGACGGGATACCAGAATACTGTATCATCGTCTAAATTGCTCTATTCATTGCTTCATTGTACAATATCGTTAAGGATGGTGATGGAGTATGAAATGGACAAGTGTTCGAGAAAAGTATCCTAATCGTTGGGTCTTAGTTGAATCACTAAATGCTAAATCAATTGACCGTAAAAGGTATATTGAGGAAATGGCAGTACTGTATGATTATGATAAGACCAAGGATGCATGGAGCGCGTACAAAGAACATCACTTATCTGACCCAACTCGTGAGTATTACATCTTTCATACTTCAAATGAGTTACTTGAAGTTATTGAACAACCTTTCACAGGTGTTCGGGGTAGATCATGAAAAATAAGAATGATGGCGATCTCGACGCGGTCGTCCTTCGCGATCGGCTTATCGCCGAACCATTTTCCTCAATTGCAAGACCAACAGCTTCACCCGCAGCCCAATAACCCTCACGTAATAGAACCATTGCATGAGCAGGAGCGGGAGCCAGAAGACGCCATGCACGATGAAAGCGATCTTCCACAAGGCCTTGTCCGAGACATCGCCAACGGCTTCTCGCTGTTCCTCTTCGATCTCCCGTTCGCGTTCTAAGCGCGATATCCGCGCCGCGATCTCCAGCCTGGCCTCTGCGCTGCTGGGATATATCTCCTCGCACTCTGCGAGCAATCGGCGGTATTCGCGGAGGACGGCTTCTCTCTCGCGTCTCGTATTCTCTTGGTCTTCGCGCATTCGATCCGGGCTGATGTGTTCCTTAATCGCATAGGCAATGCCGATCAGCACATATAGGGATATGGAGATTCGTAGAATCAATTCGACTGTCACGCGTCATCGCCTCCAATTCTACCCCTATCTTACCTCCTCTCCGTGACACTAGAGTGTCAGCGAATGTATGTTCCGGTAACCATATGTACGCGCCTCCTCCCCCAGTCTCCTTGAGAAATCACAAATACTGGACTACAATAAATGTTAGATGATGTATTGAGGAGCGTGGATATCGATGAAGGAAACAGAGATCTCTACATTAACCTCCGATGAGATTAAGGTACTCTCCATCTTCAAGGAGAGAGTGAAGCAGGAATTCAATGTTAGGAAAGTCATTCTATTCGGATCCCGTTCTAGGGGAGACCACTCTTTAGAATCCGACATTGATCTTCTCGTGCTCGTTGATGAACCCAAGAACCGAAATAACCGTGAACGTCTGTCCGACATCAAATTTGACGTTATTATGGAGCAGCATGCATACCTTTCCCCAATGCTAGAAAACTACCACGACTGGGAGAATGGCACGGACGCTATCTCTCATCCTCTTCGAGATAATATCCTTGAGGAGGGCATAGAGATTGACTTATAGGTAGTAACAGCAACACCAACAATAACTAGGGCATCCATCTTGCATAGACGGATGCCCTTTCAATAAGCGTGGTGACCCCCAATGTTCAAAATCCTGCTCATCGAAGACGATACGACCTTGTTCAACGAGGTCAAGAACCGGCTCTCCGACTGGTCGTATGACGTATACGGCATCGAAGACTTCTCGAAGGTGATCCAAGAGTTCGCGGCGGTCAAGCCGGATCTCGTCATCATCGATATCCAGCTGCCCCGGTTCGACGGGTTCCACTGGTGCCGCATGATCCGTTCCAGCTCGAACGTGCCGATCCTCTTCCTGTCGTCGCGCGACCATCCGACCGACATGGTGATGTCGATGCAGCTCGGCGCGGACGACTTCATCCAGAAGCCGTTCCACTTCGAGGTGCTTATCGCGAAGGTGCAGGCGATTCTGCGGCGCGTCTACAATTACAATACGGAGCCCGTCGCGCTGAAGACGTGGTGCGGCGCAACGGTCGACTACGAGAAGAATGCCGTCACGAACGACGCCGGCACGATCGAGCTGACGAAGAATGAATTCTATATCCTGAAGCTGCTGATTGAGCAGAAGAATCGGATCGTCAGCCGCGAAGACATTATCAAGAGCCTCTGGGACGACGAGCGCTTCGTGAGCGACAATACGCTGACGGTCAATGTGAACCGGCTGCGCAAGAAGCTCGAGGAGATCGGCCTCGGCCACCAGATCGAGACCAAGGTCGGCCAAGGCTACATCGCCAGAGAAGAGGATGCCTAGCCGATGATCCTACGCTACCTTATCGAGCGGCGCAGCTGGATCCTGTTCTTCCTGCTGCTGCAGCTGTTCATTGTCGCTGTCGCTTACTTCGATGCCGCGATTCCGCTCGAGCCGATTCTCTACATCGCGTTCCTATCGGGGATCGCGTTCCTCCTGTTCCTCGCGATGCGCTACAACCGCGAGACCCGGTTCTACCGCGGCTTGGAGGCGTGGGAGCGCAATCTGGATCTGGCGAGCATGCCGCGTGCGGAGAGCCCCTATGAGCGCATTGTCGAAAACACCGTCACAACGCAGACCGAGTGGCTGAAGCAGCAGTCCTCCCATAACCAGACCTCCCTCGAGCGGGAAAAGGACGAGCTGCTATCGTGGATTCACGAGGTGAAGACGCCGCTCACGGCGATGCGCCTCATGATCGACCGGCTCGATAACGGGCAGATGCGCACGCAGCTCACGTATGAATGGCTGCGCATCCACCTCCTGCTCGACCAGCAGCTCCACCATAAGCGGATTCCCTCGATGAAGAACGATCTGTATATTGAGGAGCTGAATATCCAATCCTTAATTGTAAGCGAGATTAAGGACTTGCAATCCTGGTGCATGAGCAAGGGGATCGGAATCGAGCTGGAGCTCGACGCTGAGCGCGTCTTCAGCGACGCGAAGTGGCTGTCCTATATTATCCGGCAGCTCCTCACGAACGCCGTCAAATACAGCGAAGCATCGGATATCGTCATCCGCAGCTACGAACGGGACGAGCAGTTCGTGCTCGAGGTCGAAGACAGCGGACGGGGCATCGACCCGCGCGATCTGCCGCGCATCTTCGACCGCGGCTTCACGTCCACGCGAGAGCATCACGACCATGCCTCTACCGGCATGGGCCTGTATCTGGCGAGACAAGCGGCCGAGCCGCTCGGCATCCGGATCGATGTTCGCTCGCAGCTGGGGACCGGCACGACGTTTACGCTTTATTTTCCGAAGGGGAATGCCTTCCACCGCATCGCGGGCATGTGACAACAATGTCACATGCTCTTGCTATTTGTGCGGCCGATCGAAGGCAGTCGGCGGCGATCCCTTCTATACTAGAGCTATCCTAGTCACGCGGAGGTACCCATGAACATTCTCGAAGCATCCAAGATTCATAAGAGCTACGGCAATAAGTTCAATAAGCAAGACGTCCTGAAGGGGATCGACATCGCGATCGCCAAGGGCGAGTTCGTCAGCATCATGGGCGCATCGGGCTCCGGCAAGACGACGCTGCTCAATGTGCTCTCCTCGATCGACAAGGTCAGCAGCGGCACGATCACGATCGAAGACCAGGTCATGACGAGCATGAAGGAGAAGCAGCTGGCGGAATTCCGCAAGAACCATCTCGGGTTCATCTTCCAAGAATACAATCTGCTCGATACGCTGACGGTGAAGGAGAACATTCTGCTGCCGCTGTCCATTACGAATACGTCGAAGCGCGACGCCGATGAGAAGTTCCGCGTGCTGGCGCAGGAGCTCGGCATCTATGAGATGAAGGATAAGTATCCCAACGAGATCTCCGGCGGGCAAAAGCAGCGTACATCGGCGGCGCGTGCGTTCATTCATGAGCCGAGCATCATATTCGCCGATGAGCCGACCGGGGCGCTCGACTCGAAGTCCGCTTCCGATCTGCTGAACAAGCTGAGCGAGCTGAACGAACGCCGCCGCGCGACGATCCTGATGGTCACGCATGACGCGTTGGCTGCCAGCTACTGTCATCGCGTTATTTTCATCCGGGACGGGCAGGTCTATACGCAGCTGACGAAGGGCGACGAGTCGCGGCAGAGCTTCTTCCAAGACATCATGAAGACGCAGGGCGTGTTAGGCGGGGTGCACTATGAGCATTAATCGTCTCATCCTGCAGAACCTGAAGAAGAACCTGAAGAATTACTACCTGTATATCTTCGCGCTCGTCTTCACGGTCGGCCTGTACTTCGCCTTCGTCACGCTGCAGTATGATCCGGCGCTGGATGCGACGGAAGGGTCCGTCAAGGGAGGCGCATCGATCCGGGCCGCGTCGGTCCTGCTGCTCGCGATCGTCACGATCTTCATCCTGTACGCCAATACGATCTTCATCAAGCGCCGCAGCACCGAGATCGGGCTGTATCAATTAATCGGGATGACGAAAGGCCGCATTCACCGCATTCTCTCGTTGGAAAATCTCATGCTCTACAGCGGCTCGCTGGTGCTGGGCATTTTCCTCGGATTCGCCGTATCGAAGCTGATCATGATGATTCTGTTCCGGGTCACCGGCATCGAGACGGAAGCGGCATTGCGGTTCTCGACGGAGGCGCTGGTCCAGACGGCGATCGTGTTCGGCATCATCTATGTGCTCATCCTGCTGATGAACTACGCGTTCATTAAGCGGCAGACGATTCTCTCGCTCTTCCGCGTGCTCTCTTCGACGGAGGAGACGGTCAAGAAGGTGTCGGTCTTCGAGATGATCGTCGGGATGCTCGGCATCGGGCTGATCCTGTTCGGCTACTACGTCTCCACGCTGCTGTTCAGCGGCGAGTTCACGCAGATGATGGAGTTGGTCTTCGCCATGCTCGCCATTCTGGGCTCCGTCATCATCGGCACATACTTGTTCTACAAGGGCTCGGTGCGGTTTATTTTCTACGTTATACGCAAAAGGCGCGGCGGCTACCTCAACGTGCGCGAAGTGCTGTCCCTGTCGTCGATCATGTTCCGGATGAAGTCCAACGCGATGCTGCTCACGATCATTACGACGGTGTCGGCGCTGGCGATCGGGCTGCTGTCGTTGAGCTATATTTCGTATTACTCGGCTGAGCGGATGGCGCTAAATAATGTCGCGGGCGACTATGCGCTGGAGCAGCGGGAGGACGCCGATCGGTTCACGGCAGCGCTGGAGGCGCATGGCATCGGGTATGACAAGCGGGAGGTCGAGGTCATCGGTGTCGACATTAATATCGAGGCAATTACCGGCATCGACGGCGGCGATCTGCTGGATGTCGATACGAGCACGATGTCGCTGGCAGTCGTGAGCGATGCGAATGTCGAGGAGGTCGATGTCACTTCCGAGCAAATCGTGTTCACCGGCTACGACGATCTGCTCCAGAAGTTCATGCCGTTGAAGGATTCGGGTATGGTTCAATTGCTGGGACTGACAGAGGTAATTCCGCAGCAGTATATGGGGATGCGTAAGGAGTATGTCCTCTCCTACAACTTCTCGAACGGCGGGCTGCCGGTCGCGATCGTGGACGAGACCGTCTTCGCGCGGCTGCAGCAGGATCTAGATCCTGCGGTTCAGCGGGATTCGAATTTGTTCATCGGCATTGATCTGGAGGATGCTTCACAGCTAGAAGAGGCGAATGAGCTGTTCCTCGCGCTGGAGAAGGACTACGAGGGGGACTATCTGTCGCGCCTCGTGATGAGCGACAGGCAGAAGGCGAACATGGGGCTGATCATGTTCATCGTCGGATTCCTTGGACTGAGCTTCCTGGTGACGTCCGGATGCATCCTGTACTTCAAGCAGATGGGCGAGAGCGAAGACGAGAAGCCGAATTACACGGTGCTGCGCAAGCTTGGGTTCACGCAAGGCGATCTGCTGCGCGGCATCCGCTCGAAGCAGTTGTTCAACTTCGGCATCCCGCTTGTCATCGGCTTGTGCCACAGTTATTTTGCGGTGCAGTCGGGCTGGTTCCTGTTCGGCACCGAGGTGTGGACGCCGATGATCCTAGTCATGGTCCTCTATACCGTGCTGTACTCGATCTTCGGGCTGTTGTCCGTTCGTTATTACAAGAAGGTCATTAAGGATGCGTTGTAGAGAAGTTAGTGCGAAGAGCCCTGGTCCGTAAGGTGGATCGGGGCTCTTCTCGTTGGCGGTGCTGCATGGCGGCGAGGTGTGGCGGGCAGGGGTACGTATGCGGTGGGCGCGCGATGCTGATGCTGCTGCGTTGTGGTGGTACGTATGCGGTGTGGCGGTCTATGCTGATGTGGTGTGGTGGTCTATGGTGATGCTGTGCTCCGTCGGTCGGTACGCGGTGGGCTGGTCTATGC
>JAEWJS010000115.1 GCA_023386495.1 Bacillota bacterium
GTGCCACAAACGGTCGATCGCCAGGGCACCAGCACACGGACGGCGGCATGGTTGGCGGTACTGGCGGCACGGATGGTGGCAAAGACGCGGTACGGTTGGCGGCACAGGCGGCGCATACGGCTCAGCCGGTGCGCCGCCTTTTCCAACTGCCCGCACTCGGCTGCCCGCCACCCTCAGATCCTTGCGGGCTCGCCTTCCTGATGCCACGCTCTAGCTGAGTTAGTTGGCCTTATCTTCCACGTCTGGTGCTATAGCGAAACATTTTCGCTAATAAGGTATGTTCGTGCGCTAAATCGCGGTCTCGCATCGCATGCAAGCCCGCTATTCCGGGTTAATTCGCTAATTAGGAAGCATTCATGCGCTATTTAGCGAATTCGCTACCTTATTCGCCATTTCGGCCGAATTTGGGAAAATTTAGCGAACTTATGTACCTTAACAGCGCAAAAGCTTCGCTATCGCCACTATCACGCCACGCCACGCCTAGCCTAGCCTAGCCATGCCATGCCTATGCCTTCGCCTTCGCCTTCGCATTCGCCTATACCTTCGCCTAGCCCATGCCCATCCCTATCCCTATGCCCATGCCTTCGCCTCCGCCTATACCTCCGCCTTCACCTTCGCCTCAGCCATTCCACCCCTTCGCCCCCGCGCGCACCATGCGCGCCAAGGCACAAAAGGCAGGCGGAGCAATCTCCGCCTGCCTCACTTTTACTTCAAGCCCTTCTTCACCAGATCCATCTGATGGCGCTCGTACATGACCGCTTCGGCCTTCTTCGCGCCGACCTTATCCATGTCCTTCACGAAATCCGCATAGATGCTGTCGAACTCCGCGTCCGTCTTCGCAAGCACGAGCTTCGGAATCGTCTTGTTCCACAATTCCTTGACCTTCGCGTTGATCACACCCTCCGGACTCGAGCCCTCCGGCTCGATGTTCTCGAGACCGAGCGAGTTATGATCATAATTGTACTTCGCGAGCAATTCCTTGGCCGCGAACTGCTCCGGCTGGTTCGCCATGAAGTCGCGCTTATCGGCCGTATCCCAAGGGTTGCCGGCGCGCCACATCAGCGTGGACGACGTCAAGCCGTACTTGTTATACCATGCGCCGTTGTCCTTCAGCTCCAGCTCCTTCACCTCCGGCTTCACGACCGGCAGGCCATCGACCATGTCGTACGTCTCGCCTTCGATTCCGTAGCGGAGATCCATCTGCCCCTCATCCGACCATGCATACTCCAGGAATTTGGCGATGCGCTCCGGATTCTTCGCGTTCTTGGTAACGAAGAAGCCCTGCCAGCCCATGAGACGGGTGGCCGGATAACGCGGATCTTGGCCGTTCACTTTCAGCCCATCGAGCACGACATACTTCTTATCCGCTCCGACGGTTGCTTCGATCTTCGGATTATACATCGTATAGATATTGTTCATGAAGGCCGATGTCGCGATGAATTGCGCGCCGTACATCTTCTCTTCGTACTGCTCCTGCTTGCCGATCAGCAGCTGCGGATCGAACAGCCCTTCCTTGTTCAAGCGATTGACGTAACGGAATGCGTCGATAAAGCCGGGATCGCGCATCGGATACTCGACCAGCTTCTGGTCCGCCTTAATGCGATTCTCGTTATGGTTCGGCGAGAACGAATAGATCAGATAGTCCATCGACAGGCTGCCTTGGAAGCCCCACATCGAGACGTCGAACGACTCCATGCCGACCGGATTGAGCTCCGGATATTGCGCCTTGGCATCCTTCAGGAAGTTGAACAGGTCCTCTTCCGTCTGGATATTCGGGCTGCCCAGCGCTTCGAAAATATCCTTGCGCACGAACCACGGACGAATGCTCGTGATCGGAATGCCGTTCGTAAGCCGTTCCTTCGTCTCATAGTTGTTCGGGAGATACCAGAGCTTGCCGTCGATCGAATGGTACTTCACCATGTCCGGATCGAGCATGTCGCGCAGCTTCGGCGCATACTGGTCGATCAGTTCGTCCATGGAGTACAGCATGCCGTTGGCCACCATCTTGGTCACTTGCGGATGGTTCCAGTCCAGCATGAGCGTATCCGGCAGATCATTGGACGCGATCATCGTGTTCAGGAAGTCATTGTCGCTGCCTGTCGCCAGGAACCGGTCGATCGTAACGCCGGTCTTGTCCGCGATATGCTTCATCATAAGCTGATCCTTCCACAGATAGTTCGATGCCCACGTGCCGTAAAAATATTGCTTGAACGTAAACGGCGACGTATCCGATTTCCAGCTCGGGGCATCCGGATCGACGACCTCTGCCGTGCCGTTCCCTTCCGATGCCGCCGCATTCGAATTCGTGCCTGCATTCGATTCTGCCGCATTCTCGCCGCTATTGCCTGCGTTGTTGTTATTCCCGCTGCATGCCGCCAACACGGCAGTCAGCATGAGCATGAGCGCCAGCAGCATGCCGATTCTCTTCTTCGCCTTCATCCCATTAAGCCTCCCTTATCTATCTGTGCTAACCAATCTATCTTCATGGGCGCGCCGCCGCTCTCGCAAGCAGTCACGCCCGTAGAAGCCGTTATTGCGCCCCTCTAGCCTTTGACGGAGCCGATCATGATGCCTTTGACGAAATATTTTTGCAAGAACGGATACGTGAACACGATCGGCAGCGTCGTAATGACCATCGTCGCCAGCTTGACCGATTCGGCCGTAACCGTCTTGATGCCGAGGTTGCTCGCGACCAGGCTGACATTGCTGTTCGAGCTGATGATCTGCATCAGAATCTGCTGCAGCGTGCGCAGGCTCTCATTGCCGAACAGCATCGCATCGAACCAGGAATTCCAATGGAATACGGCATTGTACAGCGCGATCGTCGCCAGAACGGGCTTCGAGACGGGCAGCACGAGCCGGAAGAAGATCGTCAGCTCATTGGCGCCGTCCACCTTCGCCGATTCCTCGACTTCCTTCGGCAGCTCCCGGAAGAAGGTCAGCATCAGAATCGCGTTGAAGACGCTGAACAGATTCGGCAGGATATAGGCCAAGAAGTTGCCCTTCAGATCGAGGTACTGCGCGACGAGCAGGTAGTGCGGAATGAGGCCGCCGCTGAAGTACATCGTCACGATCGCCATCATGAGGATCAGCTTGCGCCCCAGCAGCTCCGGCTTCGACACCCCGAATGCGAATGCGGCGGTGAAGAGCACCGCGGTCGCGGTGCCGATCAGCGTACGGGCTACCGTAATGCCGAACGCGCTCATGATGCTGTTGTCGCGGAACACCATCTTATAGTTCTCGAGCGACCATTCCCGCGGCCAGAACGTCACGCCGCCGCGCGCGGCATCCGTCGGGTCGTTGAAGGAGGTAATCAGAATGTTATAGAACGGGTATAGCGTGGCGAAAGCGACGAGAGCCAGGAGAAGCACATTCGTCCAATCGAACAGCTTCTCGCCGATGGATCGTTGAGCCGCATGCATGTTGTTCTCGCCCTCCCTAGAATAGACTCTCTTGCGTCAGCTTGCGCGACGTGTAGTTCGCGCCGTACATAAGCATGAACGCGACGATCGACTGGAACAATCCGACGGCCGTGCCGTAGGAGAAGCGGCCGAGCACGATGCCCATGTCGTACGCATAGATCGCCAGCACGTTCGCAAGATCCTGCGTCATCGAATTCTGCATCAGGAAGAGCTGATCGAAGTTCGCGTTCACGAGGCCGCCGACCGCCAGGATGAACAGAATGATGATCGTGGGCCTCAGCGCCGGCAGCGTAATATGCCAGATGCGGCGGAAGCGACCTGCGCCGTCCACGACGGCCGCTTCGTATTGACCGGGGTCGATGCCTGCGATCGCGGCGAGGAAAATAATCGAGTTCCACCCGATGTTCTTCCAGATCTCCGAGACGACGACGAGCGTCATGAATGCCTCCGTATCGCCCATGAGGATGCGGTCCGCTTCCACCAGTCCAAGCCCCTGCAGCAACGCGCTAATCGCGCCGGTACGCGGGTCGAGCAGCGTATACATGAAGCCGACCACGAATACCCAGGAGATGAAGTATGGCAGATAAGACAGCGATTGCACGAGCTTCTTGAACCGCTGGCTCTGCACCTCGTTCAGCAAGATGGCCAGTAGGATCGGTGCCGGAAATCCGAAGATCAGCTTATAGATGCTGATCTTGAACGTATTGATCAGCGAATCCAGGAAGAAGGGATCAATGAACAATTCGCGGAAGTTGGCTAGGCCGACCCAAGGGCTGCCATTGAATCCGCGCACGGGGTTATATTCTTGGAACGCAATGATAATGCCGTACATGGGAACGTAATTGAAAATGATCATCCATAGCACGGCGGGCAGCGTCAGCACCATCAGGTAGCGCTGCTTCCAGAACAGCTTGCCGATGCCTCGGCTGGCCAAGAACCGCTGCTGCCGCTGTGAAGAGACCTGCAGGCCTGCATCCTTCATGTTGTCGTGCTCCTTTCACTATCCCAATTATAGAAGCGCTTACAGGAGCCTTATATGACAAAATGTTCGAATGCTATCAAAATCCACTCAACATTGCGAACGCCGGCACGCAAGGCGGCCGGCGTCATTCCCCATCCTTATTTGCGATGAAGCATCTCCTGGTACTCGCCCGGCGTCATCCCGTACGCCGACTTGAACAGAGTCACGAAATACGACGTGCCCGAAATGCCGACCTCCTGCGCGACGCGGGATACGGTATTGCCCGGCTGACCCAGCAGCTCCTTCGCCTTGTTCATGCGGCAGCTCGTCACGTAGTCGTGGAACGACTGGCCTGTCGCCTTCTTATAGATTGCGCCCAAGTAATTCGGAGATAGGAACACCTCTTCGGCCGCTCGCTTCAGCCCGAGATCCGGCTGCATGTAAGCTGTCTCGACGAGCCGATTCAGCTTCTTGACGATGTACTCCTCCTTGCTGCCCCGCTTCTCCCGCATCGCCTTCAGGATCCGCTGCAGGTAAGCTGCGGAATCCGCGCGCAGCTGCCGGAAGGTCAGCACCCCGCCGATCTCCTTCGCTAGGTCCTGCTCTCCCTCGAGTCCGCCAGCGAGCAGCGTCAGCTCATACTGAAGGCCGATCAGATGACTGCGGATGAAATCCAGCTCCGTCCCGCAGCAGGCCTCGAGCGCCTCCATCATCTCCTGATGCGCGCGGACCGCCTTCTCGTCATCGAGGGCGTTGACCGCGAACACGATATCTTTGGCGCTGGCGCTCACCTTCGGCAGCAGCCCTCCGATCGCGGCATAGGCACGAGAGCGCTCCGCATCCAGCCGCTCGGCGCCCAAGAGACCCGTCAACCCCCAGAACACGCCGAATTGCAGCGCCCCGAACGCTTCATCCCTTGCCCTGCGAACCTCGGCGAGCGAATGCGCTTCCCCGCCGATTCCGAAGGCGCCCCGCTCGGGCCGGTAGAGCGCGCCGGAAGCGGCGAATCGCTCCGTCCACTTCTTCGCCAGTGATTCGCTCGTCTCGCCGTTGTCCAGGGGCAGGACAATCGTCCATTCGCCGCCCAGACGATCGGTGTACACCGCGAGCTGCGGCCTGCCCGCCGCCTGATCGAGCTGCTCGCGGCTCCAGCCGCCGGACAGCGCCATGAACACGGCGTACCGGCCGTCGACGCTGCGGAAGCCGCTGCCCGCTGCCAAGGCATTCCATTCCGAAGGCTGCAGCCTTCCTTCGAGCAGCTCCTCGGCTTGCCTCTGGAGCATCGCCCGCTGTTGTCCTTGCAGCAGCGATTCCAGCTCGTCGTCCCGCTCCTGCTTGGCTCTCTCTTGGCTGCACTCCGCGACAACCCGGCTGAGCGCCTCCAACAGCGGTTCCTCCTCGACAGGCTTCAGCACGTAGTGGCTGGCTTGCAGCAGCATCGCTTGCCGGGCATAGTTGAAGTCGCCGTACCCGCTCAGGATGATGATGCGGATGCTCGGCATGAATTCCTTCAGCTTGCTGGACATCTCCAATCCATCCATGCCGGGCATCCGAATATCGGTAATGACGATATCCGGCCGCAGCTGCAGCCCCATCTCCAGCCCTTCGATGCCGTCGCATGCGGCGCCGACGACTTCGATCCCGAGTGCCTGCCAATCTACGAAATCAAGCAGCCCTTCTCTCTCCCACCGTTCGTCTTCGACGATCATCAGCTTATAGGTGTCGGTCATGCCTACTGACGCCCCTTTCCGAACTTGATGACGACGGCCGTCCCGATGCCCGGACGACTGTGGATATGGAACTCATACTGATCGCCGTAGTATCCTTTGAGGCGATCCATAATATTTTTCACCGCATACCCGCTTCCGGCCGTTCGATCGATCGCGCCGGCCATTATGTCGGCGATGCGGCGCTGGCGCAACCCGACCCCATCGTCGATGACACTGTAATAGAGCATGTCCCCATCGAAGCCGGCCTTTACGATCAACGTCCCATGCGAGCGCTTCGGCTCGATGCCATGCACGAGAGCGTTCTCGATCAGCGGCTGCAGGATGTTCTTTACGGCCGCATGTTCATAGACGCGTTCATCGATATCGTAGATGACGTCGAACATGTCCTCGAACCTGAACTTCTGGATATTCAGGTACGCCTTGACCATGTCAAGCTCGCCCTTCACCAGAATTTCGCTCCGCCCCTTATTGAGCACCAGCCGGTAAAATTGCGCGAGCGCATTCGAGATCTGCACAATATCGTCCGCCTTCGCTTTGCGCGCCACCCAGGAGATCGTCGCCAGCGTGTTGTAGAGAAAATGGGGATTGACCTGCGCCTCCAACGCTCGCAGCTCGGCCTCCCGCTCCATGAGTTCGATTTTGTACACCGTCTCGACCAGGCTGTGAATCCGCTCCGTCATCAGGTTGAAGCTGCCCGCGATCAGCGAGAACTCGTCATTGGACTTCACAGGGACCGACACCTCCAGCTTCCCTTCCCTAACCTGCTTCATCGCTTTGACCAGTACCTTAAGCCGCGACAGCATCGCATTCGTCATGACATACACGAGCACGCCGAGCACAGTCAGCGCAATCAACAGAATGGCAGCAATCGAACGTGCCGATTCCTTGACCTCGCCGTTGAAGCTGTTCTCCGGGAAGACGCCGACAAGACGCAAGCCCAGCGGCTCCATCGGGACAGAGATCACGATCGACGCTTCATCGTGAACGGTGAGGATGTCATTGAAGACGGTATCCGTCGGCAGCGGCTCGATCCCTAGATCGCTTAGGCTTCGTCCCTGAAGCTCCTCCAAGTTGCGGGATACGACCATGCCGTCCCCGCTGATGGCGAATACCCGCCCGGCGACCTCTGTCGACTCTGCACGCAGCACATCGAACAGCACGCCCTCCTTCACCTCCACCTCGAGCAGCGCGATCGAATCCGAATACCGAATCGAGTTAATCTGCTGCACGTAGGAGAATACCTCTTGATTGCCTCCCGTCATCGCCGGCGTGCGAATGATCATGTTCTCTTCGTGGATGCCCCTCCAGCCGGAATCTGCGTTCTCGCTATGCATCGCTTCCGTTACCCATTCCTGATCGCGAATGCGATCGAGGCTGTAGAAGCTGTCGTACACCTCCGGGATCGTCGGATTGTACATGTAGATGCGCATGGAGTGGATGAACGGATTCTGTCGGATGATATTCTCGACGAACGGCACGGTGCTTGTCCGATAGAATTCGAACTGCAGCGGATCATCGCCCTCGAAGTCCTCCGAGAGGAAGGTCTGCAGCTTAATGTCGGACGTGAACAGCCTCGAGATGTCCTCTACCATCTTGACCTTGTCGAGAATACTGTCTCGCGTCTGCAGCAGATTCCGCTCCATAACCGCTTGCGCCTGCACGATAGCAGAAGCAGACAGCTGCTGATACAGATACAGCCCGGAGACGAGCAGCGACAGTGCCAGTATGGTTAGATAGACGGCGACGAATTTCCAGGTGACACTCATATTGCGCACGAACGACGCGAGGCCAGGTACACGTCTCATCGATACACGCCCTCTCCGGACAAGTCGTTAATTGTAAAAAACCGGCCGCGATGACGCGCCGGTTGGCATAATGAGGAGAATGGGCCGCGTGCGCGGGCACGGCTGCGGTTCGCGGAAGCGCCGCCCAAGCCTCACCTTAGCGCCAGCGGGCTATGCTGTACGACATCCAGCCACGCCCGTGAGAGCAGCCCGTGGCCAGCCGCGGTGGGATGCACGCCGTCCCATAGCCAGTAAGCGGCTTCTGCTTGTCCGCAAGCTTCGTCGAATCGTTGCTGCGTCGGGACATGGATGGCGCCGAACGTTCGTGCCAGCTCGCGCACGGACTGCTGGCATGCCGCGATCCTCTCCTGCCAGCGGGCCCAATCGCTCGCCGGCGCGCCGGTCGGCAGCACGAACGGTTCCACGAGCACGAGCCCGGTATCCGGCAGCTTCTCCGCCGTCTCCTCAAGCACATGGCGCAGGCTGCGCGCGAATCGGTCCGTCGCGCCGCGCGGGTCGCCGTTCATGGCGGCCCATACGTCATTCACGCCAATTAAGATGCTGATGAGGTCCGGTTGAAGGGCCAGCGCATCTTCGTTCCACCTCGCATACAGGTCTGAGGCTCGATCCCCGCTGACGCCGCGGTTCATAATGCGAGGCTGGTGCTCGGCGAGCGTCATGCCCAGATCGGCCGCAATGAGAAAGACATAGCCATGGCCTAGAATGTGATTCGGATCGTCGCTTCGCCCGCGCGCGCCGTCGGTGATGGAATCCCCTTGGAACAGCATGATTGGCCGGCCCTTCTCCATGCGTGCACACTCCTCGCGTCGATGTCGTCTGCTCTCTTCGTTGAGCGATTTATCCACTTATTATAGAACGACATCGGTGCGAGACGATATAACAAATCCTAACATTCCTATCAAAATTCGCGAATCGCCGCCCTTACTCCACGCGTGGCCGTGCCGGATCGCAGTCCGGTGCCGGGACCAAGCCTGCCTTCGCAAGCTTCAGCAGGTAGTAGCACTCCTCGCGGTACATATGATCCGGGATCAGCGGGGTGAATCTGTCCAGCAGTTCCGCGCTCACCTGCAGTTCTTCCAGCTCCTGCAGGAAGCGCATGAACACCTTCATCTCGAGATCGATGTCGCGGTGGAACTTGCGGTAGGCCGGGAATTCGGCGAGCTCCGTCCGCATATACCCCGCCATCTCGATCGACTTCTGGAACAGTGCCTCGAAGCCCTTCTGGAAGTTCTGGCTCTTCTTGATCCAGGGCTTCTCGGTGAGATCCATGTCGCTGGCGAGATTGGCCGCATGCCCGACCGCATCTTGCAGCCAGACCAGATCATAGTGCAGCGGGTGGAACAGCGGCACGGGCTTGCCCTCCAGGAGCGCCGCCAGAATCTTCTCGTACTCCTCCAGCTCGTTCACCATATGGCTCAGGAACGTCGGCGTAAATAAGATCACGACCTTGCCCAGCAGGAGCCGCTCCAGCAGACTCAGCTTGAACTCCTTCAGTTCCTGGGTCGCCGCCGACGCCTCCCGATTCAGCTGCGGCAGCTTCGCCTCCGCTCCCGCCGCCCTCGCCTCAGCCAGCAGCCTGTCGAACCGTTCGATGAAGCCCGTCGCCGCTGCGACATCCTGCAGCTCGGCCGGGGACAACGCCGTCAGAATTAGGCGCGCATGGTCGCCCATGATCTGCAGCCAGAAGCGATGCTCGAATAACGGCCCTTCCTTCGCACCGGCACCTGCACCGCCGCCTATGCCGGCCCTCTCATTCGCATTCTCGTTGACAGCCAATCCCTCACACTCCCTTCCGATATTACAGTCCTTGCGAAGTCAATCCGAAGGAATATATGACGAAACTCCTCTATTCATGCTACCAGACACGCCCATCGGCACGCCCAAAAAAAGACCGCCATGCCTCCACTCGGCACAGCGGTCTTCATGCATCCATATCGCGACGCCCTACCCGAACCTCCGCAGCAACCTTTATCCCAGCGTCAGCGTGACCGTCAACAACACGGCGCCCTCATTGCCGAAAGGCACATAGGAGGCCTTATAGCCCCGCACGCCCTCAAGCCGTCCTTCCAATGCCGCCTCCAGATCGCGCTTCACCGTCTCGCCCGGCAGATAGCGGAGCGTCAGCTTCGATTGCCCGTCTGCGGCGGTGCTCGATAGCCGCGCGCCAAGCTCGGCCGCGTTAGCTGCCGTATGCTCCGGCTTCAGCCACATCCAGCCCAGATCCCGCTCCAGCACCGCGTAGAACGCGGACGGCATTGCCCCCGTCTCCGCCAGCTCCGATGCTGCCGCAGCGTACGGCGCATCCGCGGCCGGATACGCGCGCGTCCAAGAATGGTCGCGCTTCATCTCCTCATCCGTCAACAGGTAATAATCGTAGCGCACCTTGCCTGACGCATCGGGCACGGGATCGTTCCAGGTCGCATCGATATGGTACCAATCGCCGTCGAGCTGCACGAGGTTCCACGCGTGATCGCCCGACTCGACCTTGCCCTCCACGATCCGGGCAGGAATGCCGGCCAGACTCAGCATCCGGTACGCCAAGAGCGAGTACCCCTGGCACACTGCGTTCCCCGTCTTGAGCGCCTCGTAAGCGGTATACCGCTCCAGCCCGCTATCGTACGCCAAGCGCAGCACGACCCAGTCGTGTATCGCCTTCACCTTCTGATGGTCATCCATGCCGGGCGTAACGATCCGGCTGAGCACTTCCTTGATCTGCCGGTCAACCTCGGCTGTCTCCTGCAGCGATTCGCGGTAGCGCAGCGTCAGCTTCACCCGCGAGTCTCCCTGCCAGGAGCGAATCGAATAGAAGTAGGAATCGACGATATAAGCGGTGTACTCGTCCTCGCCGATCGCTTCCCGGATAATCTCCTTAATGTTCGCCGACAGCTCCTTGCCGTCGCCGGCATAATCGATATGAAGCGTCGAATTGCGGGCTTTGATCGCGGCCGCTACCTCCTGCTCGAACTGACTCAAGCCCGCGGCAGAGCGCGCCTCGGCATTGACCGCGAACAGTTGCAGATCGATATAACCGCCATAGAGCCAGAGCAGCGTCGAGAGCACGGCCGTCACGGCCATTCTGGTCGCCTTACGCATCATGCTGCCTCCTCGCATCAGCTAATAGCCCCATTATACCCCTATCTGCCCAAGTTCTAGTACAATGACTTATCCGCTCCGGCACAAATCAGCTTACAACATACTCTAGCGTCACCAAAGACCATCTCAGCATGTACTGAGATGGTCTTATGGACAAATCCTGCTACGCCCGTGGCGTGAGCCTAAGAACGGCCACCGATGCGGCCGGCAGCGTCGCTCTTACGCGTCCCTCCGCATAACCGGCGTCGGTCCACGGCGTCGTCTTGACCCGCTCAGGATTCGCGAATGTATTATGCGCATGCATATCGTCGGCCGCCAGAATCGTTCCGGCCGCCTCATACGAAGCTTCGATTCCACGCAGCTCCAGATCGATAGCCGCCGCTTGCGTCGGATCGAGATTGCACAGGCTGATGTTGATGATCCCGTCCTTCTTAGAGGCGGATACGCTGACCTGAGGAAGCGTCATGCCGTCCATCTGCTACTCGCCGAACGAGCCGTGGATCGCCAGCGCTTCTGCGTCCTGATGCACCTTGAACATCTCAAGCACATGGTACGTCGGCGTGAGCAGCATCTTATCGCCTTCCGTCAGGATGACGGCTTGCAGCACGTTGACCATCTGTGCCAGATTCGCCATATGTACCCGATCGCAATGCTTGTGGAAGATGTGCAGATGAATCGCGGCAACAAGCGCATCGCGCATCGTATTCTGCTGATAGAGGAAGCCCGGATTCGTGCCCGGCTCCGGCAGGAACCACGTGCCCCATTCGTCCACGATCATGCCGACCCGCTTCTTCGGATCGTACTTATCCATGATCGTGCTGTGGCGCGTGATCAGTTCGTCCATATGCATCGCCCGCTCCAGCGTCTCGAACCAATCCCGCTCGTCGAATTCGAGCGCCGAGCGCTTGTTCTCCCACCCGCCCGGAAGCGTGTAGTTGTGCAAACTCAGGCCGTCCATCAGGTGACCGGCTTCGCGCATCAGCACCTCCGTCCAGCGGTAATCGTCGACGTTAGCGCCGCCAGCGATCTTGTAGATCTTGTTATCGCCGTACTGCCGCACGTACGTCTGATAATTGCGATACAGGTCCGCGTAAAATTCCGGGCGCATACTGCCGCCGCAGCCCCAATTCTCGTTGCCGACGCCGAAGTACTTCAGCTTCCACGGCTTCTCTTGCCCGTTCTCGCGGCGCAGATTCGCCTGCGGCGACTCGCCATCGAACGTCATGTACTCGACCCACTCGGACATCTCTTGTACCGTGCCGCTGCCTACGTTGCCACAGATGTACGGTTCGGTATCCAGTAGCTCGCATAGCTGGAAGAACTCGTGCGTGCCGAAGTGGTTGTTCTCGACGACGCCTCCCCAATGCGTGTTGATCATTCTTTTGCGCGTCTCGCGCGGACCGATGCCGTCCTTCCAGTGGTACTCGTCCGCGAAGCAGCCGCCCGGCCAGCGCAGCACCGGAACCTGCAGCTTGCGCAGCGCCTCCAGCACGTCATTGCGGATGCCCTTCGTATTCGGAATGGGGGAGTCTTCCCCGACCCATAGCCCTTCATAGATACAGCGGCCGAGATGCTCCGCAAAGTGCCCATAGATATGGCGGCTGATCGTTCCCAAGGTCCAGTCCGCGTGAATCACGATAGGATGCTGCGCCAAGTGTCCTCTCTCCTTTGTTTATCGATTGTCGAACCAAGTTAAAATTTCGTATAAATACGAATCACTTCACAGTATTGCGCACTTCTAAATAGATAGTATTTTCAAAGGGAAGGTTTGTCAACACGTTTCCGTTAGGTATTTAATATTTTCATTAATTTATAATGAAATATACGTATGATTCCGGTGAAACCTGACTCTATTGTCAAATATCAAATGAATAAGGTATATTGAAATGAAAAAGATACGGCTCTACCGTATCATAGGAGCAGCGGAGAGATCCCATGGAAACCATCGTATCGGAGAACAATCTCCCCTTATTCGAAGCATTGGCAAGCAACGTACGGATCAGAATTCTAGAGCTTCTCGGCCAAGAGTCGATGATTATGAAGGATCTCGCGGCATCGCTCGGCCTGAGCAATTCGATTATCACGATGCATGTGAAGAAGCTCGAACGCGCTAACCTGGTCCGTACCGAGATGATTCCAGGCAAGGGAGCTTCGCAGAAGCTCTGCACCCTCGTCGTGGAACGGATCGAGCTCGTCTTCCCGAACAAGGGGCTCATCCCGCGCAATTTTCATATTTCGAATATTTCGATCGGCCACTATTCCGATTTTGACGTGAAGCCTACTTGCGGCCTGGCTTCGAAGTACAAGGTCATCGGCGGCGGCTTCGACGATCCGCGTTATTTTCTCGATCCCGAGCGCGTCGATGCGAAGATTCTATGGTTCTCGCAAGGCTACATCACTTACAAAGTGCCGAACTTCCTGATGGAACACGAGGAGCCGGAGGAATTAGAGATCTCGATGGAGATCGCATCGGAAGCGCCTCTCTCCAACGAGCACTGGCCATCCGATATTTCCTTCACCTTCAACGGTATACCGATCGGCACATGGACAAGCCCGGGCGACTTCGGTGGAACGCGCGGCAAGTATACCCCCGAGTGGTGGGACATCAAGATGAACCAATACGGCCTGCTAGTCCATGTCCGCATCAACAACGACGGCACCTTCATCGCCGGCACGAAGGTATCCGGCCATACGATCCGCGACGTCGACATTCGCCGCCTCCAATGGGACCTGAAGCTGGAGGTGAAGGAGAATGCCCAGCATCTCGGCGGGCTGACTATCTACGGCGCCGGCTTCGGCAACTACTATCAAGATCTTGTCTTTAGGCTGACCTATATCGAACACAAGCCGGAATAACGTCGCAAGGCGCATCCCGCAGCATCTGCTGCGTGATGCGCCTTGCCTGTCCCCATGGTCCGTTACTACATCGCCTGCCATCTTGCTGCACCGCTGTTCGGACAGCCGTTGCCGCGAAGCTTCGCCCTAACGCGGACGAAGCAGCCGCAGATCATGCATGTGTTGCCGCCCTGCAGCTTCTCGCAGCCCCGGCAAGCCGCCAGCCGCGCCTCATAGACTTCATTCGGCACCGCGGCCTCCGACCGGAACATCGGATGCGTCAAGAGCCGGTCGAACTGTTCCTCCGAGACGGTATATTCCGGGCCGCAGCCCTTGCAATCGCGGCCCTTCCTGTCGAACATCCCTGTCATTTATGCCTGCCCTCCATTCGAATGCCGACGCTGCGTTTTCTCGCCTAGCTAACCTCGGATATGCCTGATCTGCGTCGCCGCTCGTCCCAGCGCTTTGCGGATCGCGCCTCGGCGGTCCGGCAGCAGCTCGAGCCCTGCCATCTCCGCAATCCGCTCGACGACTTGATCCTTCGACAACCGATCCGTATCGAGATGCTCGCGGAACACCTCGTTCGCAAGCCCCTCGATGCAGCGTTCGATCTGCTTCGCAGGCCACGAGTTCCGGCCGTCGAAGCGGCTGCGCAGCCTCGCCAGCAGCACCTCCCGCGAAGCGCACAACGCATAATGGTTGACAGTTATGCCGTCGCGCCGCAGCCTCCCGACGATCTCGTCGAAGTAGTGCGGATTGACGATCGTCATCGGCACGATGATCGTCCCGTCGAATTCGCCGCGGATATGCTTCAGCATCGCATAGTTGATCTGGCGCCACAGCGGATCGTCCTGGAAATCATCCTTGGCGGCCGCCTGCGGCATGTTCTTGCGGATATAATAGCCCGCATTCTCGGGATCGAACACATAGGAAAGCGGAAGTCTACGTTGCAGCTCCCGAGACGCCTGCGTCTTGCCGGACCCGAATGCGCCGTTGATCCAGACGATCATGCTCTCTCTCCTCTCGCGAATCAAGGTATCTGATTGTATTGTAGCACGTTTGCCGCAGCGGCCAAGCCGTTCGAATGCGTAATAGAGCCGACATGCACCTGACGATGCAATCGCGTAGGCTATAGGTGAGAATTTTCTAAGTTAACATTCAGGAACAGCGTGGTAAATCTATCATAGAATAGGAATAAGGATGGCATAACGTTTCGGCATTGAGTATGAGGAGGCGATCGGTGATGATTGTGATCCGCATTGTCGAATGCGAGGATTGCGCGCACCGCTACGAGCTTCGGTCCGATTCCAGCACGACCGATCATTGCCCGATATGCGGCTCGCAGCGCTCCATACTGATCGAAGATCAGTACGAATACGAATGAAGGCCCGGCCGAACCGTTGCGGTTCTGCCGGGCCTCTTCTACTTATCCGACTCGCTTAAGCTCGCAGATCCGGCATGCCGTTCTGCTGCCAGCGAACCGGCTTCACCCAAGCATGGCGGTTCGGATCGTAGAGCGGATCGCCGATGATCTCCTTGTATGTGCGCGCATGATACACCATGATATCGGTGCTGCCGTCCTCCGACACCGTGAAGCTATTGTGTCCGGGCCCGTATTGCCCAGCCTCTTCGTCGGTCGTCAGCACGGGCTCGGGAGACTTGCTCCACGATGACGGATCCAACAGATCCGCGTCTTCGCTCGCCCATAACAGACCCATGCAGTAGTTGTGGTCGGTCGCGCTGGCCGAATAGCTGATGAAGATTTGCCCGTCATGCTTAATGACCGCCGCACCCTCGTTCACCAGGAATCCGATCTTCTCCCACTCGTATTCCGGCTTGGTCAGCATGACCATCTTGCCCCCGAGCGTCCAACCGTTCGCAAGCGGCGCGATGTACAGATTCGAATTGCCCGGGATCGCCGGATCGCGCTGCGCCCAGACGAGATAGTGCGTGCCGCGATGTTCAAAATGGGTAGCATCCAGCGAGAACGACTCCCATTCGGTGCGCAGTTGCCCCTTCTCGATCCATTCGCCCTCCAGCGGGTTGTCGGAGACATTCTCCAGCACGTACATGCGATGGTCGAACAACCCGTCCCGCGTCTCGGTCGTGCGGGCAGCGGCGAAGTAAATGTACCACTTCCCGTCCATCCGGTGAATCTCCGGCGCCCATATATTCGCGCTGAGAGGCCCCGTCTCGTACTTGCGCCAGACTACGGCAGCCTCCGCTTCCGCGAGTCCCCTGATCGTCTTCGCCCGACGCAGCTCGATGCGGTCATATTCCGGCACCGAAGCCGTGAAATAATAGTAACCGTCTATATGCTTGTACACCCAAGGATCGGCGCGCTGCTCGATGATCAGCTCCGCAGTTCGATATCCGTTCTCTTCTATTCTCGTAGTCATGGGTTCTCTCTCCTTCATGCTCTCATGATGTGTCTATTGCTGCCGTTGCTCGCTTGTCTCTCCGTCGGCGGCAAGCTTGGTGCCCCATACCGCCGTACCCTCTTGAGACAGGACGGTAAAAGTCATGACGGCGCTTTCTGCACGCACATCCCACTGGCGAATGAATGCGCCGTTATAGACAATGCCGTCTATCGTGATTGCCGCTTGATTCCCGTCCGTGAGCGTCCAAGCTCCGGATATGGCACCCGCAATGCTGCCGTCCGGCTCGAGCGTAACCATCGCGGACCGCTTCATCTCGTTCGAAATTTCCCTCCCATGATTCACCAGCATATAGTTGCCTGCAATTTCCTTCTTCCCGTACTTGCCGATCGTCTCGCCCGCATACCGGTGAGGCGCGGCGACGGGCCAGCCGTCCTTATTCATGAACATCTGATGGACGCGCACGCCGTGGGACTCGCCCGCATTCGGGAATCGCGTATGGAAGATCAAGAAGTACTTGCCGCTCGCATCATCGTAATAAGCAGAATTGTGGCCCGGCGAGACATAGCCCAGCCCCGCTTCGCCGTCTGCACCGACCCATTGGAAGTTGCCCATCAGCTTCGTGCCGTATGCCTCGATCGAGCGGTCATCGAACAGGGTGCCCGGCGCTCCCATCGCATCCGCCATGTCCTTGCCTTCGCTGTCCACGAACGGTCCGTCCGGATGCTTGGAACGCGATACCCGAATGTTGTATCCGCCGAATGAATCGAGTCCGCCGTAAGAGAGGAACAGGTAGTAGTATTCCGTCTCCGGGCTGTACAGCATATACGGCCCCTCGATGCGGGCATGGTTGCCGCCGAGCAGCTTCTTCCCATAGCCTTGATCCGGCTCAGGCATGCCGGTCTCCGGATTCATCTCCAGGATGTAGATGCCGCCAGAGTACGATCCGTATACCATCCACAGCTTGCCGTCCTTGTCGAAGAACACGTCAGGGTCGACGACATTCGGATGGACGGTCGCATCATAATAGCTTTCGCTCGGCAGCAGCTCGCTGGGACCCATGCCGGAGCGCAGCAGAATGCCCAAGTCCTTATAAGGGCCCTCGACATTGTCGGCTACGGCTACGCCTAACGCGGATCTCGGCGAATCTCCCCTGCAAGCGTTGTAATACATATAGAATTTGCCGTCGGCCAGCTGTATCACGTCAGCCGCCCACAGCGTTCCCGTCTCCGCCCACTCGAACGTCTCCTTAAGTTCGTTAAGCGCATCGGGAATCAGCACGTTGCCCGGCTGAACGCCCTCCGACACTTGCGTCCATTCCATCAGATCGGCCGATTTCGCCGAAGCGAGGTGCGAACCGAACACATAGTAGGTGTCGCCTGCCTTCATGATCGAGGGGTCATGCACGGTCACTTCCCCGAATACCGGCGGCCCTGCCATCCCGTCGTCCTGCGGTTCGTCATTCGAACAGCCTGCGGCCAATGTGATGATGAATGCAGCGGCTATCCATCGTTTCGCTCGTGCTTGCTTCTTCAACCTGCAACCTCCGCTCGCTTTTCCATTATCCTTGTAATTCATTCTTTTCTTCCGTATATTGTTTATAAGAATGTTAATCCAATAGGATATGGAGAATAATTTCATGAAAATCGATACAACACCGCTCTCGCTCCCCATCTACGAGGCGCTGGCAAGCAATGTTCGCCTGCAGATCATTAATCTTCTTGCCAAGCAGGACATGAACATCAAGGAGCTCGCGCAGGCCTTGAACTTAAGCAGCGCCATCATGACGATGCATGTGAAGAAGTTGGAGAAGGCCGGCATCGTCCAAGCGACGAAAATTCCCAGCAAAGGCGGCAACCGCAAAGTGTGCACGCTCGTCGCCGAGCAGATCACGATCGACTTTCCGGACAAGGACCACGGGTCGCCTGCTCGCGATTATCATCAGACGATCGTCTCCGTCGGGCATTATACCGATTTCCGGATCGAGCCTACCTGCGGGCTTGCCTCCACCGAGAAGGTGATCGGCGAGTTCGACGAGCCCCGCTGCTTCTTGGATCCCGAACGCTTCAACGCCAAAATTCTGTGGTTCGGCCAAGGATTCGTCGAATACAAGGTGCCGAATTACTTGCTCAGCGACGAAATGCCGGAAGAGCTTGAGATCTCGATGGAGATTTCGTCCGAAGCCCCATTCACCAATCGGAATTGGCCTTCGGACATCTCGTTCTACCTGAACGACGTCAAGCTCGGCACCTGGACAAGCCCGGGCGACTTCGGCGGCAAGCGCGGAAAGTACACGCCTGACTGGTGGTGGGACGAGATCAATCAGTATGGCCTGTTGAAGGTCATTAAGGTGAACGAGCAGGGCTCGTTCATCGACGGCAATCAAGTGTCGACCGTCTCGCTCGATCAGCTGAACATTCGGGAGAAGCAGCTCCATTTTCGAATCGGCATCGAAGAGAACGCTCCCCACATCGGCGGCGTGACGCTATTCGGCTCCGGCTTCGGCAACTATAA
The DNA here is from genome assembly GCA_023386495.1 of Bacillota bacterium. Taxonomy (GTDB): domain Bacteria; phylum Bacillota; class Bacilli; order Paenibacillales; family Paenibacillaceae; genus Paenibacillus_I. The sequence continues at coordinate 18,739 of JAEWJS010000115.1, forward strand.
CCAAGATATCGTGTTCAAGCTCTATTACAGCCAAGCTGACGCAGCCCCTGCAGAATAATCTGCGGGGGTTGTGCCGCTTCACCGCCTGAATGGCGCGATCGGCTTCCCCCTATGCCCACGCCTTCATGATTAGTCCCGTCATGGCAGAATTGGACGTCCGTACTGATGCGATCAGCCTTTTATCCCCGTAAAGTTAAGCGACTCGACAAAATACCGCTGGAACACCAAGAAAACGATTAAGATCGGAACCATGACGATAAGCGCGGCAGCCATAATGAGCGGATAGTCGCTCTGAATGACATAGAAGGCGTTGAAATCGGCCATCATCAGCTGAATCGTCTTCTTCTCCGGCGTACTAAGATAGATTCTCGGACCCAGGTAATCGTTCCAGATGCCGAGAAACCAGAGAATCAGCTGGGCCGCGATGGCAGGCTTCACCATCGGCAGCATGATCTTGACGAAGATGCCGAACAGCGAGGCGCCGTCGATCTTGGCCGCTTCGACGAATTCGTCCGAGATGCCGTTCATGAACTGCCGGATGAAGAACATCATGAACACGTTGCCGAGCATGGCCGGAATGATGAGCGGCTTCAGCGAGTCCACCCAGCCCAGTTCCGAGAACATGACGAACTGCGGGATCATGACGACCGGAAAAGGAATCATAATCGTTGCCAGCAGCATCAGGAACAGGAAGCTCCGACCCGGAAAACGAAGCTTCGCAAAGGCGAATGCCGCGAGCGATGACGTAAAGGTACCGAGCGTAACGATCGGGATGGCCACCGTAAGGCTGTTTAATATCCCCTTCAGGAACGGCGCCTTCTCCCAAATTTCCGTATATTTCGTGAAGTTCGGCTTCGGGAACCAGTCGGGCGGCATGATGAAAGCTTCGACAGGCGACTTCATTGTCGTAATAAACAGCCACCAGAACGGAATAAGGACGAAGAACGAGCCGATGATCAAGAGCGCATAGACGATGAAGTCCGTCCATCTCTCGCTCGCCTTCTTGCCCATGCTTTGGCGGATCGTGGTATTGGCGTTCACAATTGGCTCCCCCTTCTCTTATTCATGAACCCATTTGTCCTGGAATTTGAACTGAATGAACGTAATGATGAACATGATGACGCCCAGTACCCATGCCATCGCGCTCGCATAGCCCATCTCGTAATATTGGAACGCTTTTTGGAACATATAGACGACCATCGTGACCGCGCTGTTGTTCGGACCGTCGCCGCCGTTGCTCGCCATGATGATGACTTCGACGAACAATTGGAAGCCGCCGATCAGCCCGGTGATGACCAAGAAGAACGTCATCGGCGTCAGCAGCGGAAACGTAATGTGGCGGAACTTGCCCAGCCGGCCTGCACCGTCGATCTCTGCTGCTTCGTATAAAGACTGCGGAACATTCTGCAGGCCTGCCAGATAGAAGATCGAAGAGTGGCCTACGCCCTTCCAGACCATCATCAGGATCAGCCCTGCCTTGATCCAGGTCTCGCTGCCGAGCCAGGAAGGACCGCTAATACCGAACCAGCTGAGGACATAGTTAACCAGTCCGTAATCTTTATTCAGCAGCCATTGCCATAAGATGGCTACCGCAGCCAGCGAACATACTGCCGGCATATAGAACATGACGCGGAACGCTTTGGAGCCCTTGAGCGGCCGATTGAGGCCAATGGCCAGCAGCATCGCCAAGATCAGCCCGATCGGAATTCCAATCATGTAATAGACCGTGTTGTAGAGGGACTTCCAGAACTTCTCGTCCGTAAGCAGGTTCTTGTAATTATCGAAGCCGACGAAGCTTGCCTTCTGGACAACGTTCCAATCCGTGAAGCTCATGAACCCGGAGAATATCATCGGTCCTACCGTAAACAGCACAAATTGCAGAAGCAATGGCAGAATGAACAGATAGGCAATCCACATCTCTTTCCTCTTATGCGTCAAGCGCATGCCCCTCACCGCTCCTTCGTATGGTCCTTGTGCCATGAAAGAAACGCCGGGCATGGGAATTATCCCACGCCCGTGCATCCCTTACGCCATGATTATGGTATTCGAATGCTGCCTATTGCTTCGCCTTCTGCGACTTCTCGATCGACTTGTCGACCAGCTCTTGCATCTTCGGCTGAAGCTCCTTAACGAACGCTTCCGGCGTCTTCTTGCCTTCCCATACTTGGGATACGCTGGAGTTGAAGAGGTCATACCACTCGCGGTCATACGTCTTCTCGAAGGGCCAGTCATGGCCGTTCGTCTCGATAACGTCAAGGAATACTTGCTTGCTGACTGGCTTCTTATCCGTCATGTTCAGGTATTCGTTATTCGCCATATCGATCAGGTTCGGCACTTGCAGCCCCATCGTCATCGCTTCGCGCTGGATATCCGGATCCACGCTCAGGAATGCGGCGAGATCGAATGCTTCTTGCGGGTTCTTCGTCTTCGCGGACACGCCGAAGCCTTGCGATCCGAGCCAAGTTCCCCAGTTCTGGCCATCGTTGGCCGGCCAAGGCATCAGGTCATAATCGAACTTCAGATCCCAGAATGCAGCCGTGTCCCAAGGACCCATCGGGAACATCGCGACCGTGCCGTTCAGCCAGCGGGTATAGCCGCCCATAGCGGACTCGTCTTCTGCCGACGGCACGACATGGTGCACGTTACGGAGATCCGCTACGAATTGCAGCGATTCGATGAATTTCGGATCGTCGATCGTAACCTTCGTGCCGTCTTCATTAATGTAATCGGCGCCGTTGCCCCATATTGCCGGCTCATGCCACCAGAAGCCCGCGCCGTATTGGACGATCTTCTTCGGGTTGAAGTCTGCGCTCTCTGCGTTGTTGCCCTTGTCGTCGATCGTCAGCTTCTTGGCGATCGAGATGTATTCGTCCCAGGTAAGCGCCTTCTTCGGATCCGGTGTCGGAACGCCGGCTTTCTCGAACAGCGTCTTGTTGTACGCGTATGCGAATGGACCTACATCCTTCGGCAGCGCGTACGTCTTGCCGTCGCGCGTATACTTCGAGATGCCCTTCGGCCAGATGTTATTCGGATCGAAGATATCCGTCTTCTCGATATACGGCGTCAGGTCGAGCAGCTGATCGGTATCGACCATGAAGCTCACGTTCTCGGGCGATGAGTAGAAAATATCCGGCGTCTGGCCGCCAGCGATCATCGCCTGCAGCTTCGTATTATAGTCCGCAGGAGGCGTCGTAATGTAGTTGACCTTCACATGCGTATACTTCTCTTGGTATTTCTTGATCAACTGCGTATACATCTCTTGCTCGTGCGGCTGAGCGAAGGCGACGAAGTTGATCGTGACCTTATCCTTCGGTTTCTCGGCAGCCGGCTCAGCGGCATTGTTGCCTGCAGGACTGTTAGCGGCTTGCCCGTTGTTGCCGTTGCTGCCGCATGCCGACAAGACCATGCTCAGAATGAACACGCTTGCAAGAAGTAGAAGAAGCGATTTTCTCATTTCATAATCCCCCCAGGAGTAGTGTATGGCCCTCAGTAAAGTTAGCAATAACATTAATTTTGAACCTTTTTGTTAATTTAGATTAATTCAAAGCGCTTTCATTGTCAATCTGTTCTTCAAGTTTCATTTCAAAACCTACTGAAATCATTAGGGCTTATTCCCAAAAGTTGTCGATTATTCTCGTCCGGCCTGGGAATATACGCTTTTTCTATTTAACACGTATTCGAATCGAACTCTCAATCCTCCCCCGCGATTTGGGCATTAGAATGTTAATAATTATACTTATATCAGATTGTATTATTAATATCAACATTTATTTTGGCGAATATTAGCGCAGGTTTTGAGCCGAGTAAGCGCTTAAAATTCGGTTGACAATTGTGCTTTTGCGAAAATATACTGAATTTACTTTGTATACGCCCTATCGAAAGGCAGGTAATTAACATTTTTGCTAACAATAGAACAAACACTTTCAATCCGATTCATTCGGTCGGCGCCAAGCTATTCCTTCTATTCTTCTCCAGCATCCTGCTATTCGTTCTGGTCGTCGGCTTCTCCTCCTACTCCCGCTCCAAGCAGCTGCTTGCCGCGAATGTGTCCGCTTCGAATGAACAGACATTCATGCAGGCCGGAGGCAAGCTCGAGCTGATCCTTCAGCGCTATATCAAGATCGCCGAGCAACTGTCGCTCGACACGAATCTTAAGACGCGACTGGGCAACATTCGTCATGCCGATGTCGTATCGATGGAGGATACGCAAGCGGTACAAGGCATCCTGCAAAATATAACCTTCTCGAATCCAGAGATCGTCGCCGCACATCTGGAAGAGGCGGGCGGCAACCAGCGCGTCATTCGCTCAACCTCGGACGAACTCCCGCTGCAAGAGAAGCCCTGGTTCCATGAAGCGGCGACGGCGAACGGCGGGCTGATCTGGATCGACACGGATCCCGCAGGCATTGCAGCTGCAGATGGAGAACACAGCGATCGTGCTTCCTTCGGCTTGGCGAGGACGATTACGGACAACACGCAAGCGCAGGCCTACGTGCTCGTATTGGAGCTGGATGCCGGGGTCATCGCAAGCGAGATCGCGGCGCTGTCACTGGGGGCGGGCAGCGGCGTCGCCATCGCGAACGCTGCAGGTCAAGTCATATTCGCCGGCGATTCCGCCGCTATCGGTTCGCAAGCCGCATTCGAACTGACGGCGCAGGCGGATGCAGGCGTCGCGAGCGGAGAAGCAGTCATCGGCGGGATAAGCAATCAGACGCTGGATTATTCGCTTCGACCGATGAATTGGCATCTGATCGGGAACGTTCCTGTCGCTTCCGTGGTCAAGGACGCCGAATCGATCCGCAGCTTCACGCTGCTCATGGCAACCATGGCGCTAATCGTTGCCGTCGGCATCGGGCTGCTCGTCGTGCGGTTGGTCGCAAGGCCGTTGGTTCAATTGAAGGATCTCTTGCTTGAGGGCGAGAAGGGCAACCTTACGATTCGTTCCTCGCACAGCGGCCGCGATGAGATCGGCCAGTTGTCGATAAGCTTCAACCGGATGATGGACAATATCTCCCAGCTCGTCTTGCAATCGAACGATCTGGCTCGCAATGTTCTGCTGACGGCTTCCCGCTTAACCGAAGCTTCCATCCGGACAACCTCCTCCGCTAAGGAGATCGCCATCGTAACGGATGAGATCGCACGCGGCGCGACGGGGCTGTCGATGGAGGCCGAGAAGGGAAGCGGCATCAGCGAAATGATCGGCGAGCGGGTAAGCGGCGTCATCCGGGCGAACAAACAGATGGGACAGGCCGCTATGCAGGTCGATGAAGTCAGCAAGCAAGGGACGACTTATATGGCCGATCTCATGGAGAAAACCGCGAAGACCGAGGAAATGTCGCGTTCGATGGTCAGCAGTGTCAATAGGCTCCAAGAGAGTACGCGGTCGATTCGCCGAATCATGGAAATGATGGAGTCGCTGACCTCGCAGACCAATATTCTGTCGTTGAATGCGAGCATAGAGGCAGCCCGGGCAGGTGCGGCAGGCAAAGGCTTCATGGTCGTCGCAAACGAGATCCGCAAGCTCGCGGATCAGACGAAGGCCTCGATCGCAACGGTCAACACGATCACCGAGACGATTCATCAGGAAGTAGAATCGACCGTAGGACTGTTGTCGGAAGCGTATCCGCTCTATCGGGAACAGCTGTCCGCTGTCCGGGATACCAGTTCATTGTTCGATGATGTACGCGAGCAGATGGATGGGGTCCTCGAGCAGCTAGGCGCGATTAACCACTCGATCGAATCGCTGAGCGAGAGCCAGGCCGTCCTCACCGATGCGATGAACAATGTCAGCGCGGTTGCGCAGCAATCCTCCGCATCCTGCGAGGAGGTCGCCTCGCTGAGCACGGAACAGCATACGGTCAGCGATGCGCTGTCCAGCTTGGCCGAGGAGCTGGAGCAGACCTCGAGGCAGCTTGCGGGGGCGCTGGAACAATTCAAGCTGGAGTAGAACAGAAGTACGATGCGGCCTTACGCAGAAATAAGAACAGCTCCCGGCGGAAGTACCGCAGGAGCTGTTCTTATAAGGAGTTATAGTCGGGATGATTCGCAGTATTTCTTGAAGTTGTCCTTACACGCCGTTCGGAGGCAACTGCTTCGTCCCCCAATCCGTTCTCCGGTCGCCCAGCACATAGTGAAGCGTCTTCGCATGGCGCAATTCGTCATGGGTAATCCATGCGCGGTCGAGCGCAGCCCCTCCCAGCGTAACGGCCTGAATGTACAACCCTTGCCCTTCGCGTTCCGCCGTGACGGTAAGCATCCCTGTCTCTACGCGGTCGAATAGCGGCGGCGTCAGCATGTAGTGGGTCTGGCCGTAGATCGGATACAGCCCCATCGCATGCCAGAGGTAATAGCCGCTCTGACAGCCGAAGTCCTCGTTATCCGGAAGACCGTCCGGAATCGGGCGGAACTGGGCCATGCTCTCCCGCACCCTGTCGGCGGCCAGATCCGGCCGGCCGGCGTAGGTGTACAAGTGCGGGATATGCATGCGGGTCTCCTTCACATGGAATAACCCCGCCTCGAAGATTCGGTCCAGCACCTGCATGAACGCCTCCGGCCCGCCCATTCTCCCGATCAAGCCGTGAAAATCCTGAAATACGTTCAAGCTCCACACGGCCGTGCTGCCCTCGTAGCAGCTCGGGTCGTTCCAGCCCTCCGGCGGTTCCGTCCAAGGATCGTATCCTGTCAGCCAGCTTCCGTCCGGATTGCGCGGGTAGAAGGTGCCGGTCTCCGGATTCCATAGATTCCATACGCGCAGCGCCTGCTCCCGGTAACGACTCGCGGTTTCTTCGTCCCCCAACTGCTCGGCAAGCCGGCTGATGCACCAATCATGGTACGCGTATTCCAGATGCCGGGACACGGAGCCCTTGGGCACATTCGTCGACAGATAACCCAGCGTGTTGTAGTCGTCGATGTAGCGGCCTTTGACCAACACATCCGGCGTGCGGTGCTCGTTATTTTTCCTCAGATACTGAAGCGCCTTGACGTAATCGATGCCTTCGAGCCCCTTAAGCGCGGCCTCCGGATACAGGATATCGCACGCGCAAGCGCTCTGCATATAGCCATGCTGATGCGCGATATGCGCGTCCGGCAGCCAGCCGGTATGGTCGGCGATATCGAGCAGCGAATTCATCATATCCCGGGACAGGCCCGGATCGAATACGTGAAAGAAGCTGTTCGCATTGCGAATGCTGTCCCATAGACAATAGTAATCGGTGAACTGCCGTACCCCCGACCGCCAGTACGGATTCTCCTGATCCACGCCCAGATCCGTCGGCATGCTGTACAGCCGGTATAGCGCCGAGTAGAACATCTGCCGCTGCTCGAGCGTGCCCCCGTCGATGCGGTATGCGGAGAGCAGCTCCTCCCACTCCGCTTCATTCGCGGCACGGATTGCCTCGAAGGACCGGCCTGCCGCCTCCTGCTGCACGTACGCCCTCGCATTGGCGATTGAGACATAGGAGATTCCGACCCGCAGATTAAGCTTCGCGCCGGCCGGATAGGCGAGCACGCAGCGTATGCCCTGCCCGCTGATGTCGTCGCCCTCCGCCATCGGCATATACCCGCCTTGCGTCGCCAGCTCGAGCGCTTGCCATGGCTGATCCGATTGGAAGGAATAGTAGATCGAATAAGACTTGTCATGGCCCCAGCCGCCGCGAAAATCGCTCCTTCCGATCAACTCCGTGCTGCTTGCCCACTGCATCCAGCCGCCGATGTTGCCGGTCTCCGAGTCCCAGGCCTGTGTCAGATCGGCCGTGCCGGGGCCGCATTGGCCGTCGTTCAGGACAGCCGCCGCATCGAACAGCAATCGGGCCGGCCGGTCTGCCGGATAGCTGTAGCGATGGACGCCGACATGACGGCTGCACGTCAACTCGCACTGGACGTCCCATGGCATCAGACGTGCGGCGTAATAGCCTACCGCTGTCTCCTCTTGCCGCGGAATGCCGTCGTGCAAGCGATCCAATGGGGCACGGATATAAGGCGGAAGCCTCCTCCTGCCCGGCTCTCCGCAGAACGGCGTCAACGCGACATGGCCGTAGCGCGGCGGTCCTCCCGTACCCGATACGTGCATATGGCTGAACCGGCCGATCGGCATGCCGGGCTTATAGCCGTTGTTCGGCTGAGACAGCGCGGCATCCGGCCCAATCCGAATAAGCCCCATCGGCAGATAGGGTCCGATGAGGCAGTGTCCCATGCCGTCCGTGCCGACAAGCGGCTGAACGAGCTCGATCCGCTTCGCATTCGATTCCGATATTGGCATCTTGAACAACTCCTTCTTGCAATTCATCTCGCTTTCTCTCACATTGTAGTAGAAGGGATACCGGGATCGTATGGCGATTCGAGACATTATTCTGGTTGATTCGGGACATGAACTTGCGAATGGGGGCGAATGAGAGGATGAATCGCTATGGCTATTCGATCGCGATGGAGGACGGCGATATCAAGGTCGTGCCGACCGGCGGGCCGCAGTATGTGGGCCTGACCGTAACGATCGGCCACGTGCGGATAACCGTTCGGCAGCTGCATATGGTCATCCCGAATCCCGATTGGGAGGTGGCCGAGCACAGCCAGCCGGATATCGAGATCCACATCATTCCTTACGGCAAGGGCCTCGTTCAGATCGAGGATACTGCCTTCGAGGTCAGCAGCGGTGAATTGTACGTCACCGGTCCCGGGATCAAGCATCGGCAGAAGGCGGATCCCGATAACCCGATGGGCGAATACTGCCTCTCGATCGATGCGGCAGCCAGGCCGATCCCGGCGGCTTCCGGCCGCAGGCAAGCTGCCGCCGCGCATGATCCCGCAGCGGACGAAGTCGATGACCTGCTGCGGACATTGTCCGACTGCCATCCGTTCGCGCTCAAGGATGCGTATCGGACGAAGGAGTTGTTCGAGGACATTTTCCGCGAAGCGGAGAGAGGGCTGCCAGGCTATCGGATGCGTGTCCACTCGCTCGTGATCGAACTGCTGCTCGGCGTCTACCGCACCTTGAACAGGAGCAAGGACGGTGTCTACAAGTACGCCACAGCCGCTGCCGGGCACGACGAAGGGACGGATCGGGTTGCCCGCATCACCGCATTCATTACGCGACGCTATATGGACAACATTACGGTCTCGGACCTTGCGAAGGCCATCTATCTCAGCGAGAAGCAGACGAATCGGATCCTGAAGCGCGCCTTCAATCAGACCTTCAAGGATTACTTAAGCTATCATCGGTTCATGGCAGCGAAGCGAATGGTGCTGGAGACGCAGCTGTCTACGGATGAGATCGCGTACAAGTGCGGGTTCAACGACACCGGCCGCCTCTACAAAACGTTCCGCAAATTCAATTGTCCCGCTCCCTCCAGACTAAGAAAGCTGGACCGTGAGCGGTGAGTCATACTCGCCATGCTCGCTGTCCAGCTTCCTATGGATCAATATTTAATCTCCCGATTCGATATGCGAGGCAGCGGCTTCAGCGCCTCGTGCATCTTCGCACGGCACAACGGACAGCTCGGCTCCTCTTCGAAAGCCATGTCTTTCCTCATCCAACACGGGCAAGACGGATTGCCGCATTCCCAGACCGCCGTCTCCCACTTCGGCTGATCGAGCTTCTCGTTCCGCCTTGCCCGCCATGCCCTCGCCGCGCTATGGTTCATCGTAAATGCTCCCCCAAGCGATTGAGATTACGGACAGATGATTGCTAAGCGTATTCATGCTCATAGCCTCCTATCATTCTCTTCTTCCTCAATACCTGCGAGCGTCACGGCATGAAGCCGGAGGCGAAGGTCACCCAGACCAGCAGACTCAGCAGGACGAACGCGCCGGCGAGCGACACGGCGAGGAACGCCGTGTAGTAACCGCTCTTCCGCGTTTCCGCCTGCCCGCTAGGCACCATCTCCATCCGGCCCCCGCATATCGGACATTTCGGATCTGTCTTGCATTCCGCCAGATCTACGCTGCGCCAGCTTCCGCAGGACCGCCTTGTGCACTGCCATCTCGAATCCGTAGGCAGGAACGTCTTACTGACGTCCATACGTTGCATGAGACTAGCCTCCTCATCCGATGATCGCGCGCCAAGCTACGATGTCGACGACTTGCGATACACGACGAGAATCGTGCTTCGCTGGTATTCCGACCCGCTGCCGACTCGGCTGGTGAACGTACCGTAGCGCACATTGACAACGTCCTCTTCGCGCAATTCGGCTAAGAAAGCATTGGCTTGATTAACCGCCAGCGAATTGTTCGTGTCGATGAATTCTTTGACCTGAATCATTGTCCTCACCTCCATACATTTAATGTAAAAATGGCAGGATATGCGCGAAGGCACCCCGCCTGCAGTAGCGGAATGCCTTGTTGAGCCAACCATATCACGGGTACGAAGAGATGTCAACGGATTCCAGCTGTTGCATCACCTCGGGCAGTTCGCATAGTGAACCGTATCCCCGTCCGGCAAAGCTTCGCCACTTCTGGGGTATTTTGGTCATTCCCTATTCAATCTATACCTTCCCGCCTTCATCTTGTAAAGGAATTGTAATAATTCCTTCATGTTCTCTTCATCTTGCCTCTCTATAATGAGAGCCATGACCCCCCTTTAGTATACATTCTCTCAACAGCCTGCGGCGTTCGATGCCGCAGGCCATTTTTTTTGCGCTCATCGTTCTGCCAGATGCTGCCGAAGGAAAGGCAGCACCGCATCCCAGAACGCAGGGTCCTGCTCCGACGTGCTATGTCCCGGCGTATCCACGTACACATGCCGGATCGGATAACGGTCCGTCAGCATGCGCAGATCGTCGGGCGGGATAACATCGTCCCGCAGGGAGTGCACCATTAAGAGCGGCTTCGCCTCATTGCTATGATTGGCCGCCAGCCAAGCGCCCGCATCGGTGCGCTCCAGCTCTTCCTTGCGGATGCCTGCCCGCTTGAACCAGATTGCCGACAGGATCGCCCCCATGAAGCCCGGCAGCTTGTGCTTCTTAAGCTCCGAGCGGAGCATCGTCTCCCAGCGGAGCGGCGTCGCATCCGTCACGAGCGCCTTGATCGGCAATCCGCGTCCATAGGCAAGCAGCGCCCCGAAACCGCCGATGGAGTGGCCCAGCACGGCCAGACGCGCGGCATCGATGCCCGGCTGGCGGGACAATGCCTCCACCGCGGCCTCGACATCGTCGCGGAACATGAAGCCCGACGGCGCCTTCATGTGGCCGCTCTCCCCATGGGCCCGCGCGTCATATAAGAATACGGCATAGCCCGCATCGCATAACGGTCTTGCATATCGCAGCACGCGCGAACGGTTCGAGCCCCAGCCATGCGCAATAATGACGGCTGGCAGCCGTTCGCCGGTCTCTGTCACCGGCCTCAGCAGCCATCCGATCATCGGCACGCCTGCGCTCGCGAATCGCATCACCTCGTAAGGCACGTCCGGCTCTTGCTCGATCGGCTTGCGCCTTGGCTGCTGACTCTTCGCCCCGAGCGCCCACATGCCGGCAGTCATCGCGCTGACGATGCCTGCGGCGCCGGCAATCCACATTCCGACCATAACTCCGTCCCCTCTCCCTATTGCCGCACGCTGCGAAGCTTCGCGATCACAGCCGTCGCACGGCGTCGACGAACTGCTCCGCTCTTGCCGTCACCCGTTCGTATGCTCCCGCACGAATCGCTTCCGGGTCCAGCAGCTTGCTCCCCATGCCCACGGCATTCGCCCCAGCCCGGAAGTATTGCCCGATATTGTCCAGATCCACGCCTCCGGTCGCCATCATCGGAATGCGGTCAAGCGGCCCGCGGATCTCGGCGAGATACTTCCACCCCAACGATGCCATCGGAAAAATTTTCACCGCCTCTGCTCCCGCCTTCCACGCCCGTACGATCTCCGTCGGCGTCATGACGCCCGGCCACACCGATACGCCGCGCTCTGCGCCGTATGCAATGACAGCCTCATCCAGGTTAGGGGAGATCAAATATTGCGCGCCTGCTGTCACCGCTTCCTTCGCCATAGCCGTGTCCAACACAGTGCCTGCCCCGATAGCCGCCGCATCCCCGAACCGCTCCCGCCATCTGGCGATCGTGCCGGTCGCCCCTGCCGTGTTCATCGTGACTTCCATAAGGCGGATACCGCCGTCGACCAAAGCCTGCGCGGCACGATCCGCTTGTTCGGCTTCGTAACCGCGGAAGATCGCGACGATCTTCTCGCGCTGCAGCATCTCCAACATATCGCTCATCCCTGATTCCCCTATCCATGTATGGTGTATGGGTCGATTGATTCTCCATAATCCTGCTGCCGCGCGCTCACCGGATAGGCATATGCCGCATACGATGATCTCGAGCAAGCAAGATTCGATACTTCGAGACGCAAAGGAGACTACCCGATCATGACTCTTGATCCGCTTATGTATCATCAGGCTCTAACAGCCGAATCCGACTGCGGCTGCGGCGGACCGCGCGCTTTCCCACAGCCGCCGGCACCTGGAGGCGGCGGAGCTTCGCCATTCCCGCCTCCGCCGCCTCCAGGCCCTGGACCGTTTCCTGGACCTGGCCCCGGCCCTGGACCTGGACCGTTTCCTGGACCTGGTCCATTCCCTGGCCCTGGACCTTTCCCTGGACCTGGACCTGGTCCATTCCCTGGACCGTTCCCCGGACCGTTCCCCGGCCAAGGCTTCGTCACCGTTGTCGTGAACGGCGGCCTTGCATTCCCATGGATCACGAGGCCGTATAACGTCCGCCACCGCTTCGGCATGACGATCTTCCAAGCGCTGCAGGAGACCGGCGTCATCCGCTTCGGCTGGCGCGGCCAGATCCTATCCGTGAGCGGCGTGTATGTCGGTCCTGGCGGCGGCGCGGATGTCACGCTCCGCCTGAACGGCCGCATCATTCCGTCGAGCTTCCTCTGGTCGCCGATTCAGCGCGGAGACGCCATCGGCGTCGAAGTCCGCCGCAGTTGGGGTCAAGGTCCCGGCCAAGGCTAATACCCGTTCGACAGATAAGGGACGCCCACCGGGGCGTCCCTTATGCATGCCCTACTTGAGCAGCTTGTTAATCGTCGTGAGCAGCTCATCGAGCACTTCATGGTCGCCGGATTCGATCCGGTCGACGACACAGCTCTTCATATGCCCTTCGAGCAGCAGCTTCCCCACCCCGTTCAGGGCGGATTGCACCGCAGCGATCTGATTGAGTACATCATCGCAGTATGTATCCCGCTCGATCATGCCGCGAATGCCGCGCACCTGACCTTCTATCCGATTCAGGCGGGCTGTCAGCGAAGCTTTCAATTTATCCGAATGATGGCTCTTGCGCGCGTCGCCTTCTTCATGATCGCAGCAGGATTCGTCCGAGAGTGCCTTCCGGCCGGCCAGTTGCTCTTCGTTCTCCATCTCGACACCTCCGATTGTATGCCTGCCGTCATTTTATCATACCCCTCCAGGGTATGCAAGAAGGCTGCCGCGCTATTTTCCGCCATCGGGCGTCCCGTTCTGAACTACGCTCTCGCTTCCATCGCGCTGACACGTTCCCGCAAATAGGCGAGCACCTGCTTCGACAGATCTTCGCGTTCCAGCGCAAGGTCGATCGTTGCCTGCACGAAGCCGAATTTATCCCCAACGTCATACCTTCTCCCATCGAAGCGGAAAGCGTTCATCGGGGATTCGACATTGAGCTTCTGCAAGCTGTCCGTTAACTGAATCTCGCCGCCCTTGCCGGGGGCCGCCGTCTCCAAGAACCGAAAAATATCCGAGGACAACACATACCTGCCCACAACCGCCAGATTCGATGGGGCCTGTCCGAGCGGCGGCTTCTCGACCAGCTCGCGGACGCGCCCGTCCGATCTCGATTCGTCCAAGGCGACAATGCCGTACTTGTCCGTCTGGTCCCAAGGCACTTCCATCACAGCAATAACAGAGGAATCAGTCCGCTCATAGGTATCGATCATTTGTTTCAGGCATGGCGGGTCGGACAGGAGAATGTCATCGCCCAGCAGCACGGCGAACGGCTCATTCTCGACGAAATTCCGCGCACTTAGCACCGCATGGCCAAGCCCCAGCGGCTCCCGCTGTCTGACATAATAGATATCCGCCATCTTGGAGATGCCTTGCACAAGCGCCAGCATTTCCTCGTCCGCGCGTGCCTCCAGGGCTGCCTCCAGCTCGAACGATTTGTCAAAATGATCCTCGATCGCGCGTTTGTTGCGGCCTGTCACGATCATGATGCTCTCAATTCCGGAAGCGACTGCTTCCTCCACGATGTATTGGATCGCTGGCTTATCGATCAGCGGCAGCATCTCCTTCGGCTGGGCCTTCGTTGCGGGGAGGAATCGCGTTCCCATTCCGCCTGCGGGCAGAACCGCTTTACGTATCTTGGGCTTCATTGTCCGGAGTATCTCCTTCCGTGAGTAGAGTGAGAGGGCAACTGCTCCCTCCATCTTACCATACTCGTCCCCGAATGCCAGCTTTATACAGTACGGCCAATGTTTCGCCCGTTGCCCCTTGTCGACCGTTAACCGATCGGAGGGTCCTGCTTGCGGAATTGCTCCGCGATCGCACGCACGGCCGCATCATGATCAGCCCGTTCTTCGTTGCCCAGCTTCACGATCCGGATCTCTACTGGATCGGAAGGGCGCGAGTCCAGGAACACCAGCTGTCCCCTATCTTGAACGCTTACGTTGTAGCCGCATTGCCGCAGAAAAGCTTGGATCTCTTCCGCAGTCGGAGGCGCTTCGCCATCCGTGAAGAGCGTGCCCTTCAAATTGCGCTCTTCCCCCGTCTCTTTCAAGTGATCGATGCGAAACAGAAAATTCCATTCCATGCGTTCTCCGCCTTTCATGTGATGGTGAGCGTTCCGTTCATCCGTATATTTTGCTACCGATCTGCCATCCTAATCGCGGGACATCCCAGATATCTATGCGGCTAAGCCGAGAGGAGACACAGACGATGTATTCGACGAACACGACGAACGTGACGCAGCAGATCCAACAGTGTGAACAAATTTTAGGCCAATTGGTGCAGCAGACGCAGCAAGCTTCCCAGCTCTACCAGCAGATGCTCCAGCAGGAGCAGCAGAACGCGGCCATGCTCGAGCAGTTGGCGAATCGCGAGCGTCAAGCTGTACACAACATTCAGACGGCATTGCAGGGTCACCAGACGGCCATTCAGAATATTCAGCATGCCGCGCAGCTCTGTCAGCAGCTCAGCCATACGGTTCAATCGTCAAGCTCCCCGAGCTATGTGTACGGCGCAACGACCGGCGCGCAATCGTACGGCACGCAGCGCAGCTTCTAATTCGCCTGTCCCCTTAGATCAAAGACCGCCATTTCCGCGATTGTTCGCGAATAGGCGGTCTTTATCTTGGTCAGGCATAATGAATCCGTTAATCCTTCTCGACGAGATCCCGCTTCAGATACCCTTCGAGTTCCCTAACGATATCGTAGACGGTATGGGCAAGATCGTAGTTCTCGTAAGCCAGCTCGCACTCGGGCTGATAGGCCATATCATGGTCATAGCGGCTGAGGTGATCGGCGATTACCTCGTCGTCTAAGCCCAGTTTGCGCTGACGCTCCTCGACCGTCTGCCGATCTGCATAGATGAATAACCGAATCACGTGATCCCCGTACATCCGCTTCAGGATATCTGCCCCTTCACGGTTCAGAATCAAGTAGATGCAGCCGTTAAGCTTGAAGCTCTGCGCGATATCGGAGTCCCGCAGGCCGTAACGATTCGATCGGATTGCGACGCTTTCCAGGAATTCGCCCTGCGATTCCATCTGCTCGTACAGTTCATGCGATATGAAATGATAGTCCTGTCCATTCACTTCGCCTGGCCGAGGCTTACGTGTCGCATACGACAGCACTTTATTGATGCCCAGTGTCTGTCCGACGCGGTCTGCCACGGTCTTCCGCCCGGAACCGTCCGGTCCCGTGAAGACGAAGATGTACTCCCGATCCTTCAGTTCATACATGCCGTTATCCTCCTTCGCGAAATGCTTACCTTCTCTTACATAACGTGTTGCATTTCTTCTAGTATACCGAAATATTGCCAATACGGTCAATCTCGGAAAGAATATTCAGGCTTTCGTCATTATTTCTCCGTAATTCGCTATTTATCTCACTTTTGCTCTGTAACCAACTCCTGGAATTGACAAATTCATCGTTTTATTTATAATAATTATTATATAGTAATTATTATAGGCTGTGTCTAGGCCGTGTTTTCATTGTTCACAAGCCGTTAACGGGACTGGCATAATTTGTCCATACCCAGGCGAAACTAGTCACCGAGCGCTGTGATAACATTGAAGATAATGGGTAATGAAGGTAGACAACCATACGAGGAGGAATATGACATGGCCAACATTCATGAAGTTCTGAACAAGCAGATCGCGAACTGGAGCGTCTTGTACGTCAAGCTCCATAACTACCACTGGTACGTGAAGGGGCAGCAGTTCTTCACGCTCCACGCCAAGTTCCAAGAGCTCTACGAAGAAGCCGCGCTACATGTCGACGAGATCGCAGAGCGTCTGCTCGCCCTGCAAGGCGAGCCTGTTGCGAAGATGTCCGAGTACCTCTCGCTCGCGAGCGTGAAGGAGGCAGAAGGCAACGAGAACGCGCAGCAGATGGTCGCCGCGACGATCGCCGACTTCTCGACAATTGTCAGCGAGCTTAAGTCCGGCATCTCCCTCGCGCAAGAAGCCGGCGACGAGACGACGGCCGACATGCTGCTCGCCATTCATACCGCGCTCGAGAAGCACGTCTGGATGCTGCGCGCGTTCAACGGTTGATCTTGCAATAGGTTTGTACAAGCATAAAGAGCCTGCTTCGGTGATCCGAGGCAGGCTCTTCATGCTATGCGCGGCAGTCGATCGCCGCTGGCAAGCAGCGTTCTACTGCGCGCTTGGTTTTTAGTCCCTTATAGCCGCGGAATTGCTCCTGTTGCCGTTTGTCCTGGCTAATTACAATCCGCCGGCCGGTTATTCACAGTCCAAGCGGATAGCTGGGCAGGCCCTGGAGTGCATCGCTGAGGGTTGGGGGAATATCCGGAATTTTGGGGGCCTGGCGGGAGATTGAGGGGTTTTTGAGCTTGGCGAATTGTGCAGGCAGACGGCTTGCATGCAATAGCGAAGCATTTTCGCTGCTAACGCACATCCATGCGCTAATTCAAGGAGTTCGAGCCATGTAGAAGCCCAATATGGCCTGCGTTCGCTAATTAGCGAACCATCATGCGCTATTTAGCGCATTCCATACACTATTGGGTTAGGAAGGCCCAGATGGCCTGAAAATAGCGCATGCATATCCCTTAACAGCGCACTTGCTTCGCTAATCGCCCATAGACCCAGAGCCTGGCGGTTAGCGCTCGGCGTTCCTGCTCTCGCCCCTGCTCCTACACCTACTCCTGCTCTTACTCCTGCCCAACTCCTGCTCCTGCTCCTGCTCCTGCTCCTGCTCCTGCCTCCTGCTCCTACTC
>JAEWJS010000143.1 GCA_023386495.1 Bacillota bacterium
AGCGCGCCCGGCACGCGCTCACCGCTCCGCGAGCTCCGCGACCGCGCGCTTCAGCTCGCTCTCCATCTGCGCGAGCTCGCGCTCGGCCGCTTCCCGCTGCGCGCGGCCTTCGGCGTAGACGCGCAGCGTGTCCTCGAGCGCGCCCACGAGCGCATCGTGCACGCCGCGCATCGCGTCGATGCCGATCATGCCGCCTTCGCTGGCGGCTGCGGCGTCGACCGTGAGCCGGCGTGTCCGCTCGGCTCCGGCCACCATGCCGTCCTCGATCGAGCTGCGGACCTGGTTGTGCAGCGCCAGCGCGCGCGACGTCCGCTGCTCCGCGATGCTCGTCACGAGATCCAGCTTCCAGAGCGGGATCAGATTGTACAGCATCGATTGGATCTTCTCCATCATCAGTTGGGCGCTCTGCTGAAGCAGGCGAATCTTAGGCGCTTGCATGAGGGACAGGTACCGCGTCCTGCGCAGATCATCGAGCCGCATCTCAAGGCGCTTCACGAACGCTTGGCAATCCGCCAGCTTCTGGGCAGCCCACGGATCCTGCCCCTCCTCGACCTTCCGGCGCCATGCCGGCATATCCTGCTCCGCCGCACCTGTCAGGCGCAGCTGCGCAGCTGCTATATGAAGCTCGAGCTTCTTGAAATAGGCATGGTTGCGAATGAGCATCTGCTCCAGCAGCTCGATATCCCGCTGCATCGCGCAGTAAGCCTCGTCCAGCTTCGCGCTGATCTGCTCGATCTGCTCCTCGACCGTCCGGGACTGCAGCGTGCCGCGCCGCATGCGCGTCAAGAGCCGGTTCACGGCCGGAATGGACGCCAGAATCGCGCGGTGGCGCTCCTTATCCGGCGCAGCTAGCGGCACCTCGCGGACGCGAAGCGTCAGCTCGGTCATCAGCTCGCCGACATCGCCTGCGTCACGCGCGCGAATCTGATCGAGGACGGCGGTCGCGAACGCCGCGATCTCTTCTTGTATATCGGTGCCGAAGCGGGTGACGGCGACCGTATCGTCGTCGTCGAGCTTCGCGGCAAGCTCGGCCGCCGCGGCTTGTTCATGCGGGCTCAGCGCCTCAGGCAGCCAGCCCGCGCGCGTCTCGTATTGCGGCTCCATCACATCGATTCCTCCATCTCCCGAATGCGAATGCTATCGAATCGGCATGTCGCTCTGTTTAAGCATGCGCTCATAGGCGGCCAACTCCATGTCCATCTGCGACATATCGGCCTGTATCAGGCGGTTCAGGTAGCGCACGTAGCGCCGCGCCAGCATCGCAAGCAGCTGCGCGATCCGCTGTGCCCGGATTTCCATTTCCTTGTCGTAATACTCGCTCAGCATCAGCTTCTCGTACCGCTCGAGCAGTTCGACCGTAAGCGGCAAGTCGAAGGTATAGAAGCGGCGGACGACAGGAAGGAGACCGGACTTATGCGCAGTCTCGCGAATAATCGCATCGGCCATCATGACCATGCGATTCAGCCGCGCGCTCAATTGCGGTTCGCCGCAGCGCTCAGTCTGCCGTCGCAGGGCGCGAAGCTGCTCGCGGGCACGATCAAGGGGCAGCTCCGGCTGTCGACGCTTGCGGCTAGGCGGCAATTCGCTAGCTGCACCATTTGCTGCTCCATGTCGGAGCATCGCGATCACGCGATCGAATAAGGCTGCCATCGCACAGCTTCCTCTCGAATTCCATTGTCCTTGCAATAACCGTCATTACCCGTGCTTAGCGATAATGAAACAGAATGTATCACGCAACAAAGACCGGCGCTCTGCGCCGGCCTTCTACTCTAGAAGTCGCTTAGAAACCTTCGCCAGCCGCCTTATCCGTACGCACGATGCCCTTCAAGAGCTCGTTGGTCCGGTTCATGAACGACGAAGCGCTGCGCGAATGGACCAACTCGTCGGCACCCAGCGCCGTGACGTCGCCGCCTTCGCGGCCGATGACCGCACCGTCCTCGATGATCGTTCCTTCGCCGATGATCGCGCGGAACATTTTCACGTTGCGGCCGATTTTGACGTTAGGCATGATGATGCTCTCCTGGATGCTGCTGCCGCGGCCGATATGTACGCCGCCGAACAAGATCGAGCGGTCTACTTCGCCTTCGTTGACCGTAAACGGATGAACGATCGAATCACGCACGGTCGCGAGCGGATGCGTATACGCTTGGACGAACGGCTCCTGCTCGTTCGAATACATCGGCCAGTCTTCGCTGTCCAATGTCAGTTCGCCGGCGAGCACGTCCATGTGGGCTTCCCAGAGGCTCTCGACGGTGCCGACGTCGCGCCAGTACCCGTCGAACGGATAGGCGTAGACCGAAGCTTCCGTCCGGATCATCTCCGGAATGAGGTCTTTGCCGAAGTCATGGCTGGAGGATGCGTCCAAGGCATCCAGTATGAGCAGCTCTCTCAGATAGGACCACCGGAACAGATAGATGCCCATGGAAGCCAGATTGCTGTCCGGCTTAGCCGGCTTCTCCGTGAATGACTGGATGCGAAGCGCGTCGTCTGCGTTCAGGATGCCGAAGCGAGAGGCTTCCCGCCATGGCACGCGCTTGACGGCGATCGTCGCGTCCGCGCCGGTCTCGCGATGCGTCTCCAGCATCTTGGCGTAATCCATCTGATAGATATGGTCGCCGGATAGAATCAGCACATGCTCAGGCGATCGGGCATCCACTTCGGCGATGTTCTTGTAGATCGCGTCGGCTGTACCGGCATACCCGGTTCCCGGCGCCATCCCTCCAGGCAGCAGGAAGATCTCTGAGGAACTGTCGTCTTGGGCCTGCCAATGGCGGCCATCCTCAATGTGGCTGTGCAGCGATTCAGCCCGGTATTGCGTGAGCACTCCGATCGTGGAAATGCCGGAATTGACGCAATTGCTCAGCGGAAAATCAATGATACGGTAACGGCCCCCGAATGGAACCGCAGGTTTAGCGAGCTTGAGCGTCAGTGGCGCCAGCCGCCTTCCTTCCCCGCCAGCCAATAGCATAGCAATACACGATCCGTTTGTCATAAGTCCCCTCCACTTTTCCAACAGTACTAATAAATAAACAAATAATGGAACTTTGAAACCGAGTAAGGAGGAAAAAGCCGTCCCGACCTCGAAAAAGTTGCGCAGGATCATTCTATGAGCAACTTTCTGAAAACATGCGTCATATCTTGCGCGTCCGGGTAATAGTCTGGAAAAAAAAGAGAAAAAGGTGTGAGGAGCTTGGAGGGTAACGTACTGACCAGAGACGAGATCCATTGGTTTCACGAGGGGACATACTTCCAGAGCTATCGCAAAATGGGGGCGCACATGGACACGGAGGACGGGATCGGCGGCGTACGATTCACGGTGTGGGCGCCTAATGCCCGCGAGGTGCGCCTCGCGTCCGACCGCAATGGCTGGAACGGCGCGGCCGCTCCGCTCACGCGAGTACCGGACTCCGGGCTGTGGACATTGTTCGTGCCGGGCATGGGAGAGGGAGAGTTATATAAGTACGAGATCGTGACGAGTGCCGGGGACAAGTACCTGAAGGCGGACCCGTACGCCTTCCATGCCGAGGTCAAGCCGCAGACGGCCTCGATCGTAGCCAGCCTCGGCGGCTACCGTTGGCAGGACCGATCATGGATGAAGAAGCGCCAGGCACTCTATGAAAAACCGATGCTCATCTACGAGGTTCATCTTGCCAGTTGGAAGAAACATAAGGACGGCTCCTACCTGTCTTATGAAGAACTGGCCGACGAGCTCGTCGACTACGTAGCGGAGCTGGGCTATACCCATATCGAGCTGCTGCCCGTGGCAGAACATCCGTATGACAAGTCCTGGGGCTACCAGGCAACCGGCTATTACGCGGTGACAAGCCGGCACGGCAAGCCGCAGGATTTCATGCGCTTCGTCGACCGGTGCCACGGCAAGGGGATCGGCGTCATACTGGACTGGGTGCCGGGACATTTTGTACGCGATGCGCACGGCCTCCGTCAGTTCGACGGCACGGCCCAGTTCGAGCATCCGGACCCGCTGATCGCGGATCGACCCGGCTGGGGCACGCTCGCGTTCGATTACGGCAAGCCGGAGGTGCGCTCCTTCCTGATCTCCAATGCCCTGTTCTGGATGGACGTGTACCATATCGACGGCTTGCGGATCGATGCGGTAACGAGCATGATTCGGCATGACTTCGACAAGCCTGAGGGCGCCTGGCGGCCTAACGTGTACGGCGGATTCGAGAACCTGGAGGGCATCGCGCTGCTCCGCAAGGTGAATGCAGCCGTATTCGCGGCGCATCCGTCCGCGCTGATGATGGCCGAGGAGTCGAGCGCTTGGCCGCTTGTGACGGCTCCGATCGAGCAGGGCGGGCTGGGCTTCAATTATAAGTGGAACATGGGCTGGATGAACGATACGCTGACGTACTTCGAGACCGACCCCGTCCACCGGAAGCATCACCACAACCTGCTGACCTTTCCGATCTGTTACGCTTACGCGGAAAATTTTGCGCTGCCGCTGTCCCATGACGAGGTGGTCCACGGCAAACGGTCGCTGCTGAACAAGATGCCGGGCGACATGCCGATGAAGTTCGCCGGACTCCGTTCGCTGCTCGCTTATTGGATCTCGTCGCCGGGCAAGAAGCTGCTGTACATGGGCTCGGAGTTCGGGCAATTCGACGAATGGAAGGACGAGACGGAGCTCGACTGGTTCCTGCTCGAGGAATACGACACCCATGCCGATATGCTGGCTTATACGAAGCGGTTGAACCGTCTATACGCAGAGCAGAAGGCGCTGTGGCAGCTGGACCACCGCGCGGAAGGGTTCGAATGGATCGACTGCGAGGATAAGGACCAGAACGTGATCTCCTATATACGCAGAGGCAAAGCCAAAGGCGAATCGGTCATTGTCGTGTGCAACTTCTCGCCAGTGCGGCGCGAGCGCTATCGGATCGGGGTTCCGGCCAGGGGCACCTATGAGGTGCTGTTGAATACGGATGATGCCGCATTCGGCGGCGCGGGCACCGAGGACGGAGCTGCCTATGCTTCGGAGCGGGAAGCCTGGCATGGCCGGCTTTACAGCATCCTGCTGACGCTGCCGCCGATGAGCGTCCTGTGGCTGAAGAAAAAATCTGCAGTTGTCAGCCGTAAGGCCGGTCAACAGCACAACATCTGACAAAGGGGTTGAGGATGATGAAGATATTGTACGCAGCCGCAGAAGGAAATCCATTCGTGAAGACGGGCGGGCTGGCCGACGTGATCGGCGCGCTGCCCAAGGCGCTTCGCAAGCTCGGCGCTGACGTGCGCGTCGTGCTGCCGCTCTACGCAGCCGTTCCGGAATCGTACAGGAACAAGATGAAGCTGACGGCCGAGCTCGAGGTCCCCGTCGGCTGGCGAATGAAGTACTGCGGCGTCTGGGAGCTGGCGCTGGAGGGCGTCACGTACTATTTCTTGGACAATGAGGACTATTATAAGCGTGAGGGGCTGTACGGTTACGGCGACGACGGCGAACGGTTCGCGTACTTCGGCAGGGCCGTGCTGGAAATCCTTCGTCACATCGATTTCGTGCCGGACATTATCCATTCCCATGATTGGCATGCGGGAATGGTAAGCGCGCTGCTGGAGAAGCATTATCGGCATGATGACAGGTACAGCGGCATTCGCACGGTATTCACGATTCACAATCTGCAGTATCAAGGCGTGTTCCCTTATGAGGTGTTGGGCGATCTGCTGGGGCTCGATCATGAGCATTTTGCCTCCGGCCAAGTGGAATACCACGGCTGCGTGAATTACTTGAAGGCCGGCCTCGTCTTCTCCGATTGGGTCACGACCGTCAGCCACTCCTACGCCGAAGAGATCCGATCGCCGGAATTCGGCCACGGGCTGGACGGCGAGCTGCGCTTCCTCGGCAGCAAGCTGTCCGGCATCTTGAACGGCATCGACGAGAAGGTCTACAATCCGGCGAAGGATCCGCATCTGTTCGTTAACTACCGGACGAATCTGGCCAAGAAGGCGATGAACAAGCTCGCCTTGCAGCGCACGTTAGGCCTGCCGGAGCGGGAGGAAGTGCCGATGATCGGCATGGTGAGCCGGATGACCGCGCAGAAGGGCTTCGACCTCATCGAGGACGGCTTGCCGAGCCTGCTCATGCAGGACGATGTGCAGGTCGTCATTCTTGGCGCGGGCGACCATCACTACGAGCGGCTGCTGAGCGATTATGCCGCCCGCTGGCCGAATCAGCTATCCGTGCAGCTTAAGTTCGATGAAGGCTTGGCGCGTCAGATCTATGCGGGATCGGATCTGTTCTTGATGCCTTCCCGCTTCGAGCCGTGCGGCATCAGCCAGATGCTGGCGATGCGGTACGGGGCGCTGCCCATCGTACGAGAGACGGGCGGGCTGAAGGATACCGTCATCCCCTACAACGAATATACAGGGGAAGGCAACGGGTTCTCGTTCGGACCGCACAGCACGCAGGATATGCTCCACACTGTTCGGCTGGCGCTCGCGTACTATACGCTGCCGGAGCATTGGAAGCAGGTCGTGAAGAACGCGTTCGCCGGCGATTACAGCTGGAAGCAATCGGCGATTCAATATATGGAGCTGTATCGGTCGTTAACGGACGCGGCGATTGCCGCGGAAGTCGCGGCAGCGGCCGAAGAGCAGATCGTATAGGAATGATGCAATAAGA
>JAEWJS010000194.1 GCA_023386495.1 Bacillota bacterium
CCCCGCGGATTGTCCTTCTGGACAACCGGCGGGGCGGCCGCATGAGATACGATCTTAACGCGAGAAGAATGAGGCCAGTGCACGCAGATCGGCGTGTGCCGGGTGCGCTTCGAGCTGGCGGATGATCTGCTCCATCGCCGTTATGTACTCGTCGATCAGCGCATAAGAGCGCTCTATTGCACCGGACGATAAGACGCATTCGATGGCTGCTTGGTAATGCGGCTCAGAAGAGTGCGCGTCAAGCGCGCGAACTGCATCTGCCGCAGCCGGAGACATTTGCATAGCGATGAGGACGGGCAGCGTGACGACGCCGCTACGCAGATCCGCACCGGCGGGCTTGTCGAGCTCGGCGATGCTCTTCGTGTAATCTTGGATATCGTCACGAATTTGGAATGCCATGCCCAGCGCTTCCCCGAACGCTTGGAGCTGATCGGCAGTCGCCGTATCTGCTCCGGCGGTATCCGCGCCGGCCCGTATGCAGCTTGCCATCAACGACGCCGTCTTCTCGTACGTCTTCGTCAAGTATTCGTCGATTGTCGCATCGAACCGGAACCTGTTGCCCAGTTGACGGTACTCGCCGCGGCACAAGTCCGTGACGATCTCGGCCATCCGACCGCATAACGCCGCGTCGCGTTCGTCATCCGTTACGCCAGCCGGCCCACCGTCCTGCTCCGCAGCCCATTCGACGGCCCGAGCCGTCATGTAGTCGGCGACGAGTATCGCATTCTCGATTCCGATCCGCTTATGAACCGCAGGCTCACCACGGCGCAGGTCGGAGCCGTCGATGATGTCGTCATGGATCAACGAGGCCATATGCACGTATTCCATCGCTGCCGCAACGCGGATAACGCGCCGCATGCCGTCTTCGTTCCCGAAGCGACCGCCGACAATCGTCAGGATCGGCCTAATCCGCTTGCCGCCCGAATGAATCAATCGCGTGACCACGTCTTGAATGACCGAGTCAGCCGGAAGCTCTGAGTCGGTTCGGATGACGTCCAGCAGCGCATCATCGATGGCCGGAAGGTCGATACTGAGCGCTTCATAGAGTTTCATGAACGCTTCTCCTCCCGATCCTTACCCCTCGCAATCCAAGAGGCTACGGGACTTGCATGGCGATGGTCTGCATCGATATACGCTTGGAAAGCGGCGTACAGCTCATTCGTCAGCCGCGCGAACGGGCGTCCGGCAAGCCGCGCAAGCTGAATGCGCTTGTAGACCGGCATCAGATGCTTGAAGAGTCTCATCTCCGCACGCGAGCTCATCAATGCCATATAGGCGCCCAACAAGTAGTCGCCATCCAAGATCGTTCGCGCCAGCTTCGCGCCTTCGTTAAGCTTATCCGCTGCTTCCGCGTGCCGGCCAAGGGAGTGCTGCAGCAGGATGAAGCAGCCCAGGATCGTCATCTGCCGATCTCTCGTCAATCCGCTCTCGCGCAGCAGGCTAGCCAATTGATCCACATAGGGCAGTGCCCGCGATAGGTGGACGGCCGATTCGGAATCCATATGCCGCTCGAGCAGATCGAACGTCTCGTCGATAAGCTTCGTATCCATCGTTGTCACTCCCTGTCCCGCAAGTTTCGGGTAAATGCGAACGGAGCGCGACTGCCGAACCCGGCCGCCGCGCTCCGCCTAGTGTATCGTTAATCGGCGTACAAGTACCAGCGCTTCACGATTGGAAGCTTGCTCCATATCTTCTTCAGGCGCGGGTAGACGTAATAGTCGAGACCGAGTACGCTGCCCGAACCGCCGATCAAAGCGATGCCGGATGCCAAGTACCACAACATATCCTTCGGCGCCATCCCCGACACCCAGATCATCGCTCCCATCGCGATGGTCACGATGGCTGCCGGAGCGGTGAAGAGGCCGACGATCAGCAGCAGACCGACGATCAGTTCCCCAACGACCATCCCAGCTTGGAAGATGGGAGCGAGCGCCGTATAACCGCCGTCATTCGTATAGAACATAAGGTCCATCGACCAGGTCACGATGTCTGCGAGCCAGTCCCATACCGGAAGTGCTCCCACCGCTTCGGCCGTATATTGCGTCGCGGCCGTGGTCGCGTCGGCAGCGGCTTCGCTTGCTGCGGTTGCGCCTGAGGTTGCGTCGCCGGCCGGAGGCGGGATAAGGAAGATCTGGTTCGGGTCGTCGATGACCTTCCCGAGTTTCTCCCAGCCTTGCCTGAACCACATGACGCCGGCGAAGACCCGCAGCGGCACGAGCCAGAAGTTAGGCGAGCGCTTGGATAAGAGACCGCCGACGAAGCTGCGGTTATTGTTGACATGGAAGAATTCATGAAGCATGTAAGAGTAAACTTTGTTGAACCCGCAGACCTGGAACAAGTAGAACATGTTAATCATATGCTTCACGAGCATGGCCATGAAGCCGCTCATCTTGAACATCTTGCCCGGCATGCCCACGTTTGCGACGCCGTAGCGGCTGCCGATCGACACCATTGTGCCGTGGAAGGTTGGCTTGTAAGACTTCTTCTCTTTGCCTTGAATATCGGCCGTAATATTGTGCGCGATCAGCGGAGCTGCCGCTTCTGCATTCTCCACCATCTGGGGCACGGGCGCTTGCGAGCCTTCCGGAATGTAGAAGATGTTATCCCCGACGACATACACTTCCGGATGGGCCGGCACTTGCAGCTTGTCGTTCGTCTGGATGCGCTTGCGGCCTTTCTGTTCGACATCGAGCGAACCGACCAGCTCGGAGCCTTCGACCCCCGCCGTCCATACCACCGTGCGAGAGCGGATCCGCTGCTCGCCGACGAGCACGCCGTCCTTGTACACTTCGCTGATCTTCGACCCCGTAATGATGTTTACGCCGATTTTGCGCAGATATTTCTCCGATTTGCGAATGAGAGGTTCAGGCAGGATAGGCAGTATTTTGTCCACCATGTCCGCCACGATCAGCGTCACTTCTTGCCGATCGATCCGGAAATCGCGGCACAGCTCCTCAACGTACTCCGCCATCTCGCCGATCAGTTCGACTCCGGTGAAGCCGGCACCGACGACGACGAACGTCAGCATCTCCTTGCGGATTTGCGGATTCCTCTCCTTAACCGCTTCGCGGAACATCGCGAGAATCTGTTCCTTCAGCTTAACGGCATCCTCGTAAGACCAGAGGGCGAGCGCATGCTCGTCAGCGCCGGGGATACCGAAGAAGGTTGGCTTGCTCCCGGTGCCGATAACGAGATAATCGTAGTCGTATGACTGCTTGTCGCCCGCAAGCTTCCGACCCTCGAAGTCGATCTGACGGATCTCATCCATCACGACGTCGACGTTCGGGAAGCCTAAGAACACCTTCTTAAGGTCTACGCGGATGGAGTCCTCCTCCACCCGGTTCGCGGCGACCTCATGCAGTTCCGTGAGGAGCGTATGGTACGGTTTGCGGTCAATCAGCGTAATGCGGACATCCTTGCGATTCTTGAAGTTCTTGCCTAGCTTCTTGGCTGTCAGTACGCCGCCGTAGCCGCCGCCCAACACGATAATCTGTTTCATGACGAATCCCTCTCTGCTTCTATGATCTAGTGTGCTATAGCCGTATTACTTCGCTTGCTCGAGCGCCTTCTGAGCGAGCTCAACGAAGCCGCTCACGTGGATCGATACGCCGCTGATCGCGTCCGTCGAACCGCTCTCCGCGTCGTACGGAATGGCCGCGGGATCTTGCTTCTCGAGCAGGTACTGCTCAGCCGCATGCGCCTGAACATACCATTCCGATTGCGCACCGCCTTGTTCGACCATCGGGTATCCGCCGCTCTTAGAGAGGGTAACTTTGTCGTCGCCGCCGTCTTTATGAACGCCGTTCCATTGGACCGCCGCGATGTTGCCGGCCAGTACCGTAATGTCCACGGTCTCCTTCCAGCCGGATTTCGGATCGAATTCCGCCGCTTCGGCATGGTAAGAACCGTCCTTGTACGGACCTGCTTCTACCGGGCCGGCCTCAACCGCCGAGTTGACCAGCTGGGCGAAGCTGTCGACGCCGATCGTTACGCCGGATACCGCATCCGTCTTGCCTTCGTTGTTTATCGTAAGCGCTGCGATGTCCTGCTTCTCGAGCAGATATTGCTCCATCTTCTCGGCCTGCTCATGCCATGGGGCGATTGCACCGCCTTTCTCGACCATGCCGTATTTGCCTTGAACCGACAACGTCTTCTTGTCGAGGCCGCCGTCCCGATGCAAGCCGTTCCAATTGACGTAAGTGATATTGCCTTCTTGCACCTCGAGCGAGACGACTTCTTTCCAGTCGGACTTTTCTTCATATTCGCCTTCAGCATAGTACTTGCCGTCTGACCAACTCGCTTCATTCCCGTCTGCTTGTCCTTGTCCAGCGCCGCCGTTCTGATTCTGCCCGGTCGAGTTACTCGTTCCCGGTTCCTTGTTGTCGCCGCCGCATGCCGTCAACAATCCGACAATCACGATTATGGACATCAACAATGCTGTCGTTTTTTGCACAATAGTTTCCTCCTTAAGCCACTCTTACGGCGTGATAAAGTTCACACCTGGTTCTGTTGATATTCTCATACTCTATACGATTCCCTTAAAATCGTCAATTTTCGTATGCCATCTTCATCCATCCACACCTGTCACTTCCCACATGCCTGCATGCGAAAAAGCCCGCCAGATTAAGGTTCTAATCTAACGGGCCCTCCACTTCCACCCGAACCTGCCGGGAGGACCTACACTTTATAAGCCTTCATCGCCTTGCGAAGCTCCTTGAAGCTCGGACGCTTGCCGTACATCAGCACGCCGGTGCGGTAGATCTTCGCAGACAGCCAGCCGAACAGCAGGATCGACGCGACGAGAATGCCGAGCGACAGCGCGACTTCCCAGATTGCCGGATCTGCAAGGCCGATCCGAAGGAACATGATGAACGGCGAGAAGAACGGGATGAACGAGCTTACTTCGACGAATGCGGCAGTCGGGTTCGTCATGCCGAAGATGCCGATGTAGAAGCCGCCTAACGATAAGAAGGTAAGCGGCATGACTGCTTGCCCCAGATCCTCGGTACGGCTGACGATTGACCCTACCGCCGCGAACAATGTCGCATACAGGAAGTAACCGGTCAGGTAGAAGATCACCGCATAGACGAGCAGCATGGGATCGATGCTGCCGAGGTCGATATTCAGGCTGCTCAGCATATCTTTGTTATGCGGCAGCGACAGGTTCAGCAAGAACACCGCAATGTAGACGCCGATCTGCAGAATGCCGACGAGGAACATGCCGAAGATTTTGCCGAACATCTGCTTCAGCGGCGAGACGCTCGTGACCAGCACTTCCATGACGCGCGAGCTCTTCTCGGCCGTAATCTCCGTCGCGATCAATTGGCCCGTAATCATGACGCCCATGAAGAGGACGATGATCAACACGTACACCAGACCCATCGCAACCGCGCGCTCTTCTTCCGTCTTGCCGTCGCCGACAGAGCCTGCGCCTTCGGTCGCCGAGATCTGCACGTTGCCGATCTCGACCGGCGATGCCAGCTCTTGCTTCTGCTCATCCGTCAGATTCGTGCCGGACAAGATGAATTCATTCTTGATGATCAGGAGGCCGTTCGCCAGCGTGCCCGTGCTGCCCATCAGCTTCTCCGACTTGTAGGTCACGGCCGGGAACGCTGCGCCTTCCACGGCTTCGAATTCGAGGTAGCCTTTGATGTCGCCGTCCGCGATCGCCTTCTTGAGCGCAGCCTCGTTCGCTTCCGCCGAACCGGCATCCGGGAAAGAGACGAGCTCGATATCCGGCTCTTCCATCGTGCCGTAGAATTGCTGGAGCTTCGTCGTAATCTCCGGGGCATTCGTCTCCACGAATCCTACACGGTCCGCTTCGTCCGAGGAGAATTGCGAGATGATATAAGGCAAGTTGACGACAATGCTCAAGATGACTGCAATGATCAACGTCGTGATGACAAAAGCCTTCGTGCGCAGCTTATTCCTTACCGTAAACGCAAGTACCGTCATGAAACTATTCAATGCGCTCACCCACCGTTCTGATGAAAATTTCGTTAAGCGTCGGTTCCTTCAGCTCGAATCGCGTCACGTCGCCCTGGCTCATGGCATGCGCGAGAATCGCCTGCGCCGCCTCCGTACGATCGATCCACGCTTCATACACGTGCTCATGCTTCTCGACCTTCTGCACGCCGGTCAGTTTCTCCAGCCCTTGAATCGGCTTCTCGTTATCGAGGCTGACCACCACCCGCTCACGCGGAAAAGACTTCTTGATCTCCTTCAGGCTGCCTTGCACGACAGGGTTCGACTTGTGCATGATCGTAATGTTGCGGCACAGCTCCTCGACATGCTCCATCCGGTGCGTCGAGAACAGGATCGTCTTGCCTCCGTCGCGCAGCTCCTTGACCGTCGTCTTGAGCAGCTCCACATTCACGGGATCCAGTCCGCTGAACGCTTCGTCGAGAATGAGAATATCCGGGTTATGGATGACGGAAGCGATGAACTGAATCTTCTGCTGATTGCCCTTCGACAGCTCCTCGACCTTCTTGCCGTAGTACTCGGGCACGTTGAACTTCTCAAGCCACATCTTCAAGCTGCGGTCCGCGTCCTTCGCGTTCATGCCGCGCAGCTGCGCCAGATAGATGATCTGGTCGCTGACCTTCACCTTCGGATACAGGCCGCGCTCTTCCGGCAAATAGCCGAGCATGCGGAGCTGATCATTTGTGTAGCCTTTGCCGTGATACAGAATTTTGCCCCCGTCCGGGTAGATCAGGCCGAGCACCATCCGCATCGTCGTCGTCTTGCCTGCGCCGTTCGCGCCGAGCAGACCGTAAATTTCGCCCTTGGCCACCTCGAAGCTTATGCCGTTCACGGCCGTATAGTTGCCGTATTGCTTCATGACTTGCTCTACTTTCAATGGATTCATCGTATGAACTCCTTTCGTTCTTGACGCGATTGCAGCCGTTCCTTGTCGACTAGCACCGCTAGAATATCGTCAAGCTCCAACGCCTGTCTGCCGCTCGGGACGATGCCCTCTTGCTTCAGCCATTCTTCCGCCTCGTAAGCGCGGTTTGACACGGCCTTGGTCATGCTTCCGGATCGTTCGATTGCGCATAATCCCGGCATGCGATCCAACATGCTTGGGGCCCCCTGTTGCTCCTGCACATAGAAAACATGCCAGCCGGTCAACAGTTCATCCTTCTCGTACATGCCGAGCACGCGCCCTTGTACCATGAAGACGATATAATCAGCCAGGCGCTTCACTTCCTCGATGACGTGCGAAGCCATCAAGATCGTCCTGTCGCCGCCTTCCATGTACTTGTGCAGCATGGCGATCATCGTCCGCCAAGCCAGCGGATCCAATCCGGATGAAGGCTCATCAAGCAGCAACAGTTCCGGATCATGCGCCATGGCCAATGCAAGTTCGAACTTGCGCCGCATCCCCTTGGACATCTTGCCCAGGCGCAGATTCGGATCGACCTCGAACTGCCGGAGCATCTCGTGATAACGATTAATATCCCAATTTGGGTACCAGCCGCGATGAAATTCCGCTTTGTCGGTCCCTCTGAGCCCGTCTTCGTGCTGGAAGGATTCTTCCGCCAAGTAGCCGATTCGCGTCTTGACCTCGTGCTCGCTGTCATTGGCAGGATGCCCCAGCAACTCGATCTTCCCTGCGGAAGGCTTGCTGATGTCGAGCATCATGCGGAACGTCGTGCTTTTGCCCGAGCCGTTCGGACCTACGATCGCCGTCACGAACCCCTTCGGGATTGCCAAGTTAACCGGCCCGAGGCGAAAATGCGTCCGCACCAGCTCCACATCCGTCAATCTCACCACTGTTTCCTCAAGCATGCCCTCTCCCCCAATCCATCCTAGACCGCTTATCGTTCGCTTCATTATGCTTCAGGCGGTGCATGCGACCTGTCGAGGTTTTTTCTCTTGAGCACCGACTCGAAGATGTCCCGCATTTCTTCCTCGCTGCACTGCACGCGGATCGCTGCCTCGACCGCCGTCTCGAATGCTTCCACCACGCCTTCATTCCGGTGACGGCTCCGCTCCTCCTCGCCTACCTTGGCAATGAAAGTCCCGGTTCCTTGTTTGGTCCGCAGCAGCCCCTCCGCCTCCAGATCCTGATAGACGCGACGGATCGTGATAACGCTGCACTTCAGCGTCTGGGCCATCTCGCGGATCGACGGCAGCAGCGTTCCTTCGGCTAGCTGGCCGCTGACGATCAACGCGCGCAGCTGCACCTCGATCTGATGATATAACGGCTCGGCACTCTGCTCATTAATCTGAATCGGCATCCACATGGCCATCACCTCTTAGCTCAACAGATCGCGCGATCGGATTCGTCTCTCGATCGCGCCGCGAAGGAGCACGATGCCGAGCAGCGCGACTGCCCAAGCGCACAAGGCAGGCAGCCAGCTTCCTGCAGCAGCTGCGCGAAGGACTCTTTCGATTGCCGTTTCGCCGCTGAGCCATAACAAGTAAGTCAGTGGTCCGTAGACGAGGAAGCTGGCGCAACAGAGGATGAAGTAATTTTTGCCGGAGAAGCCTAGTTCCCCGTATACATAGAGCGTGCCGACCAGGAACGAATAGGCAACCCAGAACAGCGAGAAGTTCGCATAGGCGATCGGATCGAGAGTGTCTCGTACCGAACCCGATAAGCCGTATTGCAGGCCGAAGAATAGCAAGGCGACAGGTAAGGCTATCAGCGCCAGCAAGAGCAGTCGTCCCACCACGATGTGCTGCACGCGGATCGGCAGCGCCCGCCATACGGCAAGCTTCCGGCTGTACGGATCGTCTCGCCAGTAATGGAGAACCGTGCGATTCATCAGGAAGCCCATATTCGGGAGAACAGCCAGATAGATGAAGTCCGGTGCCCAGCTTGCGCCTCTCGAGAGTTCGCCGGTGAATAGATCATCCATGAATGCCATGCCCATAATCGCCATATACGCGAACAATATGCCGGTGATGATAATGCCGCCCCAACCTGTCTTGAGCTCAAAACGCACCAGCTGCCAAGCGCCTCGCCATATGTTCATTTGCTTCACCGCCTTAGCTCTGTATACTGTGTATATCTTTATACACACTATACATGGTGTGTATATGCGTTGTCAACACCCAATCTCCTAATGATCGCCAAATGAAAGATTTGGCCCCTCGGCGCCCGCTGGTGAACGGCATTTTTGTTATTCATTTCGCCTGCGGTAAGCAATCCCGGGCGACTGGGTAGCATGATTGCTATCCGTTTCGCCCACCGGCACCATTCTCAGCTAACGGATAGCATTTATGCGATCCATTTCGCCTTTGGCAACAATCCCGCGCGATTGGATGGCATTATTGCTATCCATTTCGCCCACCGGCACCATTCTCAGCTAACGGATAGCATTTATGCGATTCGTTTCGCCTTTGTTACCACTCCCTCTCTATTGGGCAGCATTCCGCTATTCTAACCCGCCTAACCAATCATACTCGCAACCAACTTCTATGCCGAACGAATGCGGTTTTCCGCACTCGTTGAGCGGATTTGGGGCGGCTGGCCCAACGAATGCGGTTTTCCGCACTCGTTGGGCGAGATTGGGGCCGCTGCCCCAAACGAATGCGGTTTTCCGCACTCGATGGGCGAGATTGGGGCCGCTGCCCCAAACGAATGCGGTTTTCCGCACTCGTTGGGCGGATTTGGGGCGGATGGCCCGAACGAGTGCGGATTTTCGCACTCGTTCAGCGAGATTGGGGCGGCTGGGCCGAACGAATGCGGATTTTCGCACTCGTTGAGCGGATTTGGGGCTGCTGGCCCGAACGAATGCGGTTTTCCGCACTCGTTGGGCGGATTTGGGGCGGCTGGCCCGAACGAATGCGGTTTTCCGCACTCGTTGGGCGGGTTTGGGGCGGATGGGCCGAACGAATGCGGTTTTCCGCACTCGTTCAGCGAGATTGGGGCAGCTGGGCCGAACGAATGCGGTTTTCCGCACTCGTTGACCAGCCTAGAGGCAAAACAAGCGAGGGAGTTCGGGTTTGCCTACTTACAGCGGACGCCTATTGCTTGAGTGCTACTGCAGGTTGGAAATGCCGAACTAATAGTCGTTAATGGCCGCTGCAGGCGAGGAACCCCGTTGTAATTCGGCAAATCGAAACTAGAACGGGAGACGGTAACTAGCACCGCCGCGCAGTTCGGCAAATCGCAACTGCAGCAAGCATCCCAATTCCTAACACCTCCTCCCCACCAGCACTTCGGTAACACGCAGGTCATGCTCGCCCCGACTAACCGATCCTACCGTCGAACAGCCCCTAGCTTCAGCGCATAGATAACAAAAAAGAGCGTCCCCAGTCATCGCAAGATGACCGAAAACACCCTTTCTTCAATACTTCGCGATCACAGCCGACTTGGTTCAGCGCTCGGCGGAAGCTCGTCGTCCTTATGCTCCCGGCGATACCACTGGTTGAACACGAAGGCCAGAATCGCGCCGTACATCACTTCCTGCACGAGCTTCATGATGATCCCGCCCGCTTGTTGGTCTTCCAGCGGATTCATCAGGCTGAAGGCTGTCGGACCCTCTACGAGCGTCAGCAGCTTCATCGGGTCGCCCGTTACGCAATAGCCCATCGCTGTAGCCCATATCGTCGGATCGGTATAGACGTTATAGAGCGGCGCACCAGAGAATATGATCAGCGCGCAGGCAGGCGTCAACAACACGCCGTTGGCGAAAATATAGCCCATCTTGCGGACATCCGCCATACGCTTCCATTCCGGAACCGGCGTCACGATCTGCCACCACATCAGGAATGAGGCAATCAGCATCACCGCATAATAGACGATATGAACGGCATAATGCGTCATGACATAGTCATGCACCATCGGAACGTGATAGATGGAGAACAACATATTGAAGCCGATCAAGGCCAAGAACGGATGCGTTGCCCATTGCATCTTACGCCACCATGTCGGCGCGAACAGCTTGCGCCATACGACAGCCGGAATACCGAGCAGCATGATCGGCGGCACGATGATGTAGGAGACTGCCATGTTCACCATATGGAACGTAAAGCTGAGGTGCCCCATTAGCTCTAGCGGCCCGCCTTGGGACAAGTAGAACAGCAGCAAACCCGCCACGACTAACCCCTGCTTGAACTTGGTCGGCCGCGCCTCTTCCGGCGCATGCTTCAGCCGCCATGGACCGATCAGATAGTAATAGCCGATCCCAAGCAGCAGCATCACGAACAAGAAGAAAGGGCTCCATAGCTCTTGGAAGCTAAATATCTCTAATCCTTGCAACCTAATTCCTCCTACTCTTACAATGCGACAAAGAGAGGCGGTGCAATCGCGACCGACCTCTCTTCAATTCGCAAACGTGCTAAATTTCTCTTACCACCATGCCCAATATTCGGCCATGATAACCATCGTGAACACGATGACGGAACCGCCAAGAATGCCGATAATCGGGAACAGATGTCCGCGATCCTTCATGTGCATCCAGAATGCCATCTGAATGATCACTTGCCCGACTGCCATAACCATCAGCAGGATGTAGATGAAATCCTTGTTGACTTCGCCTGCCATTACGACGGCAAATGCGATCAGCGTCAAGACGAGCGAGAAGATGAAGGAAATGACATGCTTCTGCGGTCCCTCGTGCTTGTGGCGCTTCTTCGTCTCTTCTACAGCAGAGTGATTCCCGGACATGCGTTAGCCCACCTTTCCCATCAGGTAGACGACCGTGAAGATGAATACCCAGACGACGTCGATGAAGTGCCAGTACATGCCGGCTACATACACCTTCGGCGCCGTTACAACCGTCAGTCCTTTTTTGTAGACCTGTGCAATCAGGATCGAGATCCAGGCAATACCGAATGCGACGTGGCCGCCGTGGAAGCCGACGAGCGTATAGAATGCAGTACTGAATGCGCTTGTCGTGAATTGATGGCCTTCATGCGCGTAATGATTGAATTCGTAAATCTCGAGAATCAAGAAGGCGAGACCCAGAAGCACTGTAATGATCAGCCAATTGAGCATCGGCTTCACTTGATTGCGGTGCATCGCTTGGATTGCCATGACGCTCGTCAAGCTCGAAGTAAGCAGGATCAGCGTGGCGATCGCAACCAGCGAGAGCTGGAACAGCTCTTGCGGAGCCGGACCGCTCAACACTTGACCACGAAGGGCCAGGAAGGCCGAGAACAATGTTCCGAACAGGACCGTCTCGCCGCCAAGGAAGAGCCAGAAGCCGAGCACCTTATTGCGGCCTTCGAGGGTTGCCTTCTCCGGCTCGTGCGGCAGTTGGCCGTCTACATGCGAATGTGCGCTCATGCTTTTACCCCCTTGTCATGCAGTTCGTCCGGCTCGATGTGGAAGCCGTGATCGTCATAGACGGAACGAAGGAACATGCAGCCGAATGTCATGGCCATCCCTACGCCGACCACGATCCAATTGTGATACATGAAGCCGAAGCCGGCGATGAACAGGCCAAGCGACATCATGAACGGCAGGATCGACGGAGACGGCATATGAATCGGTCCAAGCGGCTCCGCATACGTCATGCTCTTATTGCCGTCCATCTTCTCTTTCCAGTATGCATCATATCCGCGAACGAGCGGCGTCTGCGCGAAGTTATATTCAGGTGCTGGCGACGGAATCGTCCATTCCAGCGTACGGCCGTCTTCCCATGGATCTGCTGCAGCATTTTTAGGCTTCGCCGCGGTAACGATGATGTTAAGGATGAAGATGATCGTACCGATGGCCATCAGGAACGCGCCGACCGTACTGATCAGGTTCATCTCGTTGAAGCCGAGTCCGTCGAGATACGTGAAGATCCGGCGCGGCATGCCCAGGAGTCCCAGGAAGTGCTGCACGAAGAACGTCAAGTGGAACCCGATGAAGAACGTCCAGAACGTCCATTTCGCAAGTCCTTCATTCAGGACGCGGCCGAACATCTTCGGCCACCAGTAGTGCAGGCCGGCGAAAATACCGAGAATCAATCCGCCTACAATAACGTAGTGGAAATGCGCAACGACGAAATACGTATCGTGGTACTGGTAGTCAGCAGGCGCGGACGCCAGCATGACCCCGGTAACCCCGCCGAGTACGAACGTCGGGATGAATCCGATTGCGAACAGGTTGGCAGCGGTGAAGCGGATCGAGCCGCCCCATAGCGTGAACAACCAGTTGAAAATCTTGATACCGGTCGGAATGGCGATCAGCATCGTGGCAATCGAGAACAGCGAGTTCGCGATCGGACCGAGGCCCGTCGTGAACATATGGTGCGCCCATACCATGAAGCCGAGGAAGCCGATCAAGATCGTGGCGAACACCATCGAGCTGTAGCCGAACAACCGCTTGCGCGAGAACGTGCTGACTACTTCGGAGATGATGCCGAATGCCGGTATGATCAGGATGTATACTTCAGGATGACCAAAGATCCAGAAGATATGCTCCCACAAGACGACGTTGCCGCCGCTGCTTGGGTCGAAGAAATTGCCATCGAATACGCGGTCGAACATCAATGCGACGAGACCGACCGCAAGCGCAGGGAATGCGAACAGGATCAGGGTCGACGTAATGAACGATGCCCAAGTGAACATCGGCATCCGCATGAAGCTCATGCCTGGCGCACGCATGTTGATGATCGTGACCAGGAAGTTGATGCCGCCGACGAGCGTACCGATACCGGCGATCTGCAAGCCGATCACGTAGTAATCGACGCCGTGCCCATCACTGTAAGTCGTGTTCGCCAGCGGTACGTACGATGTCCAGCCTGCGTCAGGCGCGCCGCCTGCGAACCAGCTGACATTCAACAGCACGCCGCCGAAGAAGAAGGTCCAGAAGCCCAGTGCGTTGACGAACGGGAACGCAACGTCCCGCGCACCGATCTGGAGAGGCACGATCGCGTTCATGAGCGCGAATATCATCGGCATCGCTGCCAGGAAGATCATCGTCGTGCCGTGCATCGTAATCAATTCATTGAATGTATCCGCACTTACAAAATTGTTCATCGGTTTCCAGAGCTGTACCCGGATCAACAGTGCTTCTAAGCCGCCGATCAGGAAGAAGAAGCCGCCGGAGATCAGGTACAGGATCCCGATTTTCTTATGGTCAACGGTCGTCAGCCAATCCATGAGGCCGCGATACCGTTTCACCTCGTGTCCGTGAGCCAAGTGAGGTTCCTCCTTCAATCTCCGTTATTTGTTCGATTCTTCCGAATCGGTCGTTGCGTCGTTCTTCAAGAGCTCTTCCGTCTCGTAATTCAGCTTATAATCTGCCAGATAACGGGAGATCCCCTCCAGCTCCTGCTCGGTCAGCTCAACCTTCGGCATGCCGTTGCCCGGCTTGATCGCCTGTGGATCCTTGATCCACTTATAGAGGTTGTCGTACACGGAGCCTTCGTTCTCGTACTTCGGGTTATCCGTATTGACCAAGATGCCCGCAACCGACTCGCGGTCGCCCATGCCGGTCAGGTTCGGGTAGGCCGGTCCGCCCAGTTCGCCTACTGCGTGGCAAGTCAGGCACTCGCTCTTGAATTTCTCGGCAATGGCAGGATCCTCTGGGAGCACTGCCGGTGCTTTGGTAGCGTTAATCCAGTTCTCGAAGGAAGTGTCGTCTACGACCTTTACCTTGAAATCCATCAGTGCGTGCGACGGTCCGCACAGCTCGGCGCACTTGCCGAGGTAGATCCCGGAGTTGTCCGGCGTCTCGAAGTACATCCGGTTCACGTTGCCGCCCGGGTTCGTGTCGATCTTGCCTGCTAGGGCAGGAATCCAGAACGAGTGCAGCACGTCTGCCGTCTTCGCTTCGATCGCAATGATCGTGCCTTCGGGAACGACAAGCTCCTGAGCCGTCTTAATGCCGTATTCCGGATACTCGAACTCCCACCAATATTGGTGCGAAGTCACTTTCACCACGACAGCATTTTCATCCTTGCTGTAGTCCTTCGCAAGCGCGAATACGCTCGATACGGTCGGCACGCACAAGACGATGAGGAGCACGATCGGAATAACCGTCCAGATGATCTCCAGCTTGTGGTTGCCTTCGACTTGCTTAGGAATCTTGTTGTCGCCGGCCCGGCGACGGAATCGGATCAAGACGTAAATTGAGATTGCAAATACGGCTACGACCACGAGTGTCATGATAACAATCGACAAAACCATCAGATCGTATTGCCCTTTCGCCACCGAGCCTTGCGGATTCAATGTCGACAGATCCGCTCGTCCGCAAGCAGACAGAAGCAATGCGAGTCCTGCCAGTAGAGGCAAGAGACGCTTGTACATGTGCCACCGTTTCATCATTCATCAACCCCGCTTTGTACGTTTTCACAGTTGCCTATGTAGAGACAGGATTCGCTCTATTATGTGGCGTGGCAGGCGGCAAACTGCGTTTCTTACCCATAAAAACTGTGCGAAATCGCACATCTCGATCACTTTATTAAATATAAAGTTGCAGTCCCTATTTGTCAATGTTCCACAGAGAGTTCACAAATTGTTCTCAAAGCCGTCAAATTCAGTATTTACAAGGCTTTTCCGGCCCTCGCGAACCTCTATTGCGCCCCTCAAAACTTACTTATTATTCCAATACTGTCTGTCGCTTGTTGTCGACCTCGCAACCTATATCCCGCTTCCTTCCTATCTACATTCTCGACTGTTCGATGGGGATTTATGTATGAGGGCGCCCGCCGTGCATATTTCCGTTCCGCAGGCTCAAGCTATTCGTA
Source organism: Bacillota bacterium (assembly GCA_023386495.1). Classification (GTDB taxonomy): domain Bacteria; phylum Bacillota; class Bacilli; order Paenibacillales; family Paenibacillaceae; genus Paenibacillus_I. The sequence goes on from JAEWJS010000194.1 coordinate 15,639, forward strand.
AGCGGCAAGCAGACGAAATGGAGGAAACCCGCATGGTACGCATGACATCTATGATTCGTTCCTTGGTGCTGATCGCGATTGTCGCCGTCCTCGCAGCCGGCTGTTCCAACTACGAACGCAAGGTGCAAGACAGCGACTATGACTATGGAGCAAGGCAGTCGAACGACCCCAAGATGCTGGGCAGTCGGAACTACGGTTCCACGACCGGCAACCCGAATCAGCATGATAATCAATGGGTCGAATACAGCAGCATGATCACGAACGAAGTGTCCGGGCTTAACGGCGTCAGTTCCGGTCTGGTTTTCCTGACGGATAAGAATGCCTACGTTGCGTTGATGCTCGATTGGACGGCCGTCGGCACGAAGACGCGAGGCGGCGGCGACATGAAGGAGCAGAATAACGGGGGCATGGGGGAAGGCGTATACGATAACGACACCGGAAGCCCGTATTGGAATAATCGGCAGCTGGCAACGCCCTATAATTCGTATTACACGGTCAATGACCATAACCTGCTGTCGCCGGAGCTGAAGCAGCGGATCGCGTCCCGCATTCGCGGACTTGCCCCGCGCGTGCAAGAGGTCCATATTTCCGCGAACATGGATTTCGTGAACGAGATGACCGAATATGCCAAGGAGGCATGGGGCGGCAGCTCGCTCACGCCTTGGGTTGAGCCGTTCAACATTCTCGTGAAGCATCAGTTCGCCGGAGGCAAAATCATGCCGCAATCGCTTCAGTCGATCAAGGCCCAGCACACCGACTCCACCGGCAACCAGAAGATGCGCAGCACGTTGAAGTAGCCCGTCAGCCAAAAAATGTCTTCTATTATAATAGGCAAATCACGCAAATAAAAACCGTCAGGGTCGTCGATCATGCCCCCTGACGGTTTTATTCCCTGCTTATTGCTGCGCGGCTTCCATCAAGCCCTTGATATAACCGACGCCGAACAGGCGTCCGAGCAGCTCGTAGCCCGGATTCTTATTATCTTCGCCCTCCATCGTAGGCACATGGTCTGGCCTTGCCGGACCGTCGAAACCGACCTCGTAGTACGTGCGCATCGCAGCATACATATCGGTCTTGCCGTCGTCATGGAACGTCTCCTCGAACTTCTCCGGCGTCCCCTTCACATCGCGGAAATGCACGAAGTTCAGCTTGCCCTGCTTGGCGAATCTGCGAATGGTGGCCGGAATGTCTTCCCCGGCTGTCGCCAGCGTCCCTTGGCACATCGTGATCCCGCTGTACTCGCTCGGCACGAGGTCGATCGCCTGCTGCAGCGCATCGGCGCTTCGCAGAATACGCGATACGCCGCGGATCGGCGTGATCGGCGGGTCATCCGGATGAAGCGCGAGCTTCACCTTCGCCTGCTCCGCCACGGGGACGATGGCCTGAAGGAAGTACTTCAGGTTCTCCCATAGCTGGTCTTCGCTCACGATCCCGGCCTCCGTCAGCGGCGCGCCTTCCATAAGCGAATGATCATAGCTTGACACCAGCGCGCCGCCGCGAGTGTGCGTCGTCGTCGAAGTCCGGAACCAGTTGAACTGGGCCATGAAGTTATAGCAGAGCACAGGGATGCCGGCCTGCCCCATGTTCTGAATGAACCGCTTGAACACCTCGATCTCCTCGTCGCGGCCTTCGGTTCCTAGCTTGATGTTGTTGGACGGCGGCATCGATTCGATCACCAACAGGTCCAAGCCGTAATCCGCATACCGCTGCTTCATATGGATGAGCGGCATGAGGTCCCATGGCTCCTTCTGATCCCAAGGCAGTCCGCCGACCGCATAATCGACACCCATCTGTTTGGCGAGCTTCCACAATTGATTCGGCTGTAGTGAGAAAAATTCCGCGAGCTTCATGCTAGTCTCCTCCTCTGATTGTGAATCAAGAGGCCGCCCTGCTCGGAAGCCGGGCGGCCTGCCATACTTGACGGCTGCTTGGCTCTATTGCTGCTTCGCAGCGATCTCCTGGCCAAGTCTGTTGATTTCTTCGTATGCGTCTTCGACGGATTTTTGACCGAACATGACGGCTTCCATCGTCGCCTTGTAGAAGTCGATCCACTCCGAGTAACCGGCGCCTGCTGCATAGAACGGCATCGCGTAAGGTCCGGCAACGTCCGCCAGCGCTTTACCGATCTTATCCTTCGGCTCCAGATTCGGCTCAAGCTCCTTATAGATCGCCTCGTTGATCGGAATGCCGCGGGTCAGGCCAAGCGTCTTGCCTGCTTCGGTATCCGTGATGAACCATTTCACGAATTTCTTCGCTTCTTCGATGTTCTTGGAATCGTTGCTCACGCCCAGGAAGATCGTCGATTGCGCCCAGCCGCCGCCGGAAGGTCCGACCGGCACGTTCACGACGTCGACCTTGCCAGGCATCAGCTGCTCGAGTGCGGATACGGAACCGACCGTCGCACCGCGCGTCATCACCTTGCCGGAAGCCATCGGATCGGCCTGCGGGTCATTCTCCAGGAACGCCAGCGTCACGTCTGCCGGCGGAATGACCTTCTCGGCACGCAGCGCGGACAGCTCGTTATGGTAAGCCATGAATGCGTCCTTATCCAGGTTGAACGTCTTGCCGCCATCGGACATGATCGCGCCTTTGCCTTGGGATGCTTGGTACCATTGGAACCAATCCCATGCGCTTGCCGAATCGCCGATCGCATAGACATCGGCAGGAAGCTTCGCCTTCGCGTCGCGACCCCATTGGAAGTACTCTTCCCATGTCCAGCCTGCCTTCGGCAGCGGGATGCCGGCCGCTTCGAGGTCCGCTTTGTTATAAGCGACGCCTTGCGCGTTATGGCTCAGCGGGATCCCGTACAGCTTGCCGTCGATCTTCACGTTCTCGAGCACGTTATCCGGCACGATGCCGGACAGGTCGATGTCGGACAGGTCGGCCATTACGCCGCGGGACACATAATCTTGGATGTACGCTGCGTCCATCTGCAGGACGTCAGGTACGGATTTGGATGCCGCTAGCGTCGGCAGTTTCTGCCAGAACGCATCCCAAGCCATGTACTCCGGCTTGAACGTCACATGCGGGTTCTGCTTCGTATAAATTTCGGTTGCTGCTAGCGTCGCTTCATGACGAGCGTCCGGTCCCCACCACGTGATGCCCAGCTCAGCAGGTTCGTTGCTCGCAGGTTTTTCCCCGCTATTGCCCGAATTCGTAGTTGTTCCAGTCGTGTTGTTGGCGGGTTCATTGGCATTGCTCCCCTTATTTCCGTTGTTGCTGCTGCACGCGGTGACGACGAGCAGCACAGCCATGAAGAGAATTGTCAAACTCTTGGACCAATGACGTTTCATTTCTTTTTACCCCTTTCGGTGCTTCAGAATAGAACCTACCCTTTAAGACCCGTTGTTGCGATCCCCTCGACGAAATGCTTTTGCGCGAGGAAAAATATGATTGCAGACGGCAATACCGAGAGAAGCGACATTGCCAGCAATTGACCCCATTGGACTTCGAACTGGTCGATGAACATCCTGAGGGCGAGGCCGACAGTGAAGTTCTCTACCGAGCTCAAGTATAGCACCTGAGCGAAGAAGTCATCCCAGCTCCACAAGAAGGTGAAGAGCGCGACCGTTACGAGCGCCGGCTTGATGAGCGGCAGGATGATTCGGCCGAAGATGCCGTAGATCGATGCGCCGTCAATCTTCGCCGCTTCGTCCAAATCGCGGGGAATCCCCCGAATGAATTGTACCAGCAGGAAGATGAAGAATGCACCCCCGCCGAAGAAGTGCGGCAGAACGAGCGGTACATAGCTGTCGACGAAGCCGAAGTTGTTGAACAGGATATACTGCGGGACGACTGTAACTTGTCCCGGAAGCATCAAGGTCAGCATCAGGATGGAGAACCACATCCCCTTGAGCGGGAAGTTCAGACGCCCGAAGCCGAAGGCGACGATCGCTGCGGTGATGACGCCGCCGACGACGTTGCCGACTTCCATCAGGAGCGTATTCCCGAAGAAGTGCGCGAACGTGTATTCCGACGAGAAGTTCCAGCCGTTCACGTAGTTCTCCCACATCGGCGTCGCGGGCCAGATGCCCGGACTGCTCAGCTCCGAGGTTTTCTTGAGCGAAGCGCCGATCCACCAGATAACCGGATAGATCATGACCAGGGAGAATGCTGCCAGGAACAGGTGGTTCAGCACCTTGGACGGGCGAATCTCAGCCGTTATCGAATTCGTGCTCATTTCGCGTCGCCCCCTTCAGTCTCGTAGAATACCCAGTAGCGGGAGGCAGCGAAGTTAATCGCGGTCAAGATGGCCACGATCGCCAGCAAGATCCATGCAAGCGCAGACGCATACCCCATCTGGTAGTGCTTGAACGCTTTCTCGTAGAGGAACATCGCATACATGTAAGTCGACTGTACCGGTCCGCCCTTCGTGATAATGAAGGCGGAGGTGAACATCTGGAACGAGCCGATAACGGTGAGCACCAGGTTGAAGAACATGACCGGCGAGAGCATCGGCAGCGTGATGTGGAAGAACTTGCGAATCGGATTCGCGCCGTCCACGGAAGCGGATTCATACAGTTCCTGCGGAATCTGCTTTAAGCCCGCCAGGAAGATAACCATCGTCGAGCCGAATTGCCAGGTGTTCAGCAGCACGAGCGTGGCGAGTGCCGTATCCGGATTCGAGATCCAGCCGCTTCCCTCGATGCCGAACCAGCCGAGAATGTAGTTGATGTAGCCGTCTGCGCCGAACATGTTGCGCCACAGCGCCGCTACCGCGATACTGCCGCCGATCAGCGACGGGAAGTAGAACATCGTACGGTAAATATTCATGCCGCGTAGGCTCTTGTTCAGCGCCATCGCTACCATGAGCGAGAAGAATAACCGAAGCGGTACCGCGAACAAGACGAATGTGAAGGTGACCTTGAGCGATTTTTCGAAGACCGTGTCGTTGCCGCTAAAAATCTTGGCGTAGTTGTCCGCACCGATCCATACGGGGTCGCTGAGCAGCGAGTACTCCGTGAACGACAGGTAGAGCGACTGCCCGATCGGCCATACCGTAAGGAGCAATAGTCCGATCAGCCACGGCGATATGAAGATATAGCCCGCGATGCTGGGACTGTTCAAGCTCAGCTTCCTACGTTTCGTAAGCGTTGTCATTGTTTCTGCTGCTGTTGGCGCATTCATCAGAGCTTCTTCAACTCCTTCATCTGGCGAACGGCATGGCCGCCGCCTTCCTTGATACTATTGTAGAGGGTGCGCCAACGAGAAAGTAGTATCTGATTTTCAGATTTATTGGACGATTTACAGGATGTCGCTCAGGTGCTTCACTAGAGTGAAGGGCAGATAATTTCTGCCCCTCCTCATCAAACCGTACGTGAGGTTTTCCCTCATACGGCTTTCCGATGTTCGTCATTCATGTGCATGCAGATTACAATAGCGTTTTTAGCCCACATTGAATGGACATTGCTTTCACTTCGCGTATCGAACTCGTCCAACGAGATCGTTGACGCTTCTTGGCGTACCATTTAGCTAACCGCTGGAGGATATACCAGTCCAGTTTCGCCATCCTTTTCT
>JAEWJS010000007.1 GCA_023386495.1 Bacillota bacterium
CCAAACACGCCGCCGGTCGCTGAGACGGGCGGCTTCCTTATGCTGCAGCCTTGTACTAGAATAACGCTTGCGCTTGCTATTCCAATGCAAGCGGCGGCGACATCTCGTAGCCGCAGCCGACGCAATAGCGTGCGCCGATCTCGTTCTCCGCCTTGCATCTGCTGCAGATGACGCGGATCTCGTCCAGCCCCGGCTCCGGCTTGTGCTCCTCGTCCGGGAACTTCTTGCCGCAGTCCGGGCAGTAATTGACGCCGGCGGACACGACCTTGCCGCAGCCGCTGCAGCTCTTATCGTGCTTAACCAGCATGATCTGCTCACGGAGCAGGACGATCTCCCGCGCAAGCCTGGAGAGCTCCTCGCAATAGCCGACGACCTCTGTCTCCGAATGCGAAATATCGCTGTCCGTGAATCCGCGGTATACCGACCGCCCGATCCGATTGAAGAGCTTATCCATTTCCTTATCCTTCGCCGAAATCTGTGCCTTCAGCTTCTGGATCTCGACGGTCTGTTCCACCTTGCGGGCCGCTTCCGAAGCACCCTGCTTCATCCGATCGAATATCGACACGTCCGAACCCTCCCTTGCTTCCTGCTTAGGCCGACGCAGTCATTGCCTTGGCGCGAAGCGCCTGAATCTCGCTGCTCTCAAGGTATTCGTCATACGTCATCATGCGGTCGATCACGCTGCCGTCCGGCATAATCTCCAGAATGCGGTTCGCGATCGTCTGCACGAACTGGTGGTCATGCGACGTGAAGATCAGCGTGCCGTCGAAGTCGATCAGGCCGTTGTTCAGCGCCGTGATCGATTCGAGGTCCAAGTGGTTGGTCGGTTCGTCCATCAAGAGCACGTTCGAGCCGGACAACATCATCTTGGACAGCATGCAGCGCACCTTCTCGCCCCCGGACAATACGCTCGCCTTCTTCAGCGCTTCGTCGCCGGAGAACAGCATCCGGCCGAGGAAGCCGCGGATGAACGATTCGTCCTGGTCCTTCGAGTATTGACGCAGCCAGTCGACCAGGTTCGTCTCTACGCCGTCGAAGTATGCGGAGTTATCCTTCGGAAAATACGCGCGCGTCGTCGTGATGCCCCACTGGAACGTACCTGCATCCGGCTCCACTTCGCCCATCAGAATCTGCATCAAGAGCGTCTTCCAGTGCGTGTCGTGTCCGACGAGGGCGATCTTGTCGCCCTTGTTGATCGTCAGCGTCAGGTTGTCGATCACCTTCACGCCGTCAACCGTCTTCGTGAGCCCTTCGGAGAGCAGCAATTGCTTGCCTGCTTCGCGTTCCGGCTTGAAGTTGATGAACGGGTATTTGCGGTTGGACGGACGAATGTCGTCCAACGTGATCTTGTCGAGCAATTTTTTCCGGGACGTCGCTTGCTTCGCCTTGGACTTGTTGGCGCTGAAGCGCTGGATGAACGCCTGCAGCTCCTTGATCTTGTCTTCCTTCTTCTTGTTCTGGTCGCGCATGAGCGCGAGCGCCAGCTGGCTGGACTCGTACCAGAAGTCGTAGTTACCGACATACATCTGGATCTTGCCGAAGTCGATGTCCGCGATATGCGTACAGACCGTATTCAGGAAGTGCCGGTCATGGGATACGACGACGACAGTGCCTTCGTAGCCGGCCAGGAAGTTCTCCAGCCATTCGATCGATTGCATGTCGAGGTGGTTGGTCGGCTCGTCAAGGAGCAGGATCTGCGGATTGCCGAACAGCGCTTGCGCTAGCAGGACGCGAACCTTCTCGTTGCCGTCGAGTTCTACCATCTGCTTGTCGTGGAGCTCGGTCGGAATGCCCAGTCCGTTCAGCATCGAGGCTGCTTCGGATTCCGCTTCCCAGCCGTTCATCTCCGCGAATTCGGCTTCCAGCTCGCCGGCACGCATGCCGTCCTCGTCCGAGAAGTTCTCCTTCAGGTAGATCGCGTTCTTCTCGACCATGACGTCATAGAGCTTCTTGTAGCCCATGATGACCGTGTCGAGCACCTTGAACTCATCGTATTCAAAATGGTTCTGCTTCAGGACCGCGATCCGCTCGCCCGGCGTGATGTGCACTTCGCCGTTCGTAGGCTCGATCTCGCCCGACAGAATCTTGAGGAACGTCGACTTGCCTGCGCCGTTGGCGCCGATCAAACCGTAGCAGTTCCCTGGCGTAAACTTAATATTCACATCTTCAAAAAGCGCTCGCTTACCATATCGCAGCGTTATGCCGCTCGTGCTAATCATTGCCGCTTCCCCGTCCTTCGTCTGTGATAATGACATTCATCTTGCCATTATACCATAGCCAGTAGGGCAATGACAGGAATCATGCGGGCCCAATCTGACGCAGGAGGTAACGCAGGAGCAACTTCTCATCGATGCCATACTGCTCCATCGCCGCCAAGAACGCATCGGCATGCGAAGCGACATGCATGATGGTAATCGCATCCCCGCCCGAGGCAGTACCGTAGGTCAACAATTGCTGACGAAGCGCGAGCGTATCCGCATGACGGATGATGATGATCTCGCTCGAAGCCGGATTGGCCCTATCTTCGGCAACCGTCACGGCTCCGGCTTGCGCCGTAATCTTGACCGCTCCGGAAGCAGGCAGCGGCCCCGTCAAGCGCGCTTTCACCTTGCGGCTGTCGCCGTCAACGACGGAAGCTTCGGCCACGGTGACGCTGTCCGCGCCGTTCAATGCAAGCTTCTCCGAAGCCGATACCCCCGACACCGGATGATTGAACGTCAACAGCAGGTAAGACTGCCCTTCCTCGACGATCTCTTCCGCGAATAGCAGCACGGCGCCGACTGCGGCGTCGACAAACGCTTGCCTTGCGCTTATCAGCGCATTCAGTGCCGCGTCGATCGCCGACTGGCTCGCTTCCGTGTCGGCCAGCACAGCCTGCGCCGCCGCGATCGCCGACTCGAACGTCGCCAGATCCGCCGCCACGTACTGCCCTGCGCCAGTGCCGATCTCGGCGGCTTCGAGTGCCGCCGATGCCGCTTGGACGGCCGCTTCCAGGGCGCTCCGATCCGCTTCTACTGCTTCGATCGCGGCCTCCGCGAAGGCGGCCGCTGCCGCCGCAAGCGCCGCAATGGCTGCGTCGATCGCCGATTGGCTCACCTCCGCGTCAGCCAGCACTGCCTGCGCCGCCGCGATCGCGGATTCGAACGTCGCCAGATCCGCCGCCACGTACTGCCCTGCGCCTGTGCCGATCTCGGCGGCATCGAGTGACGCCGATGCCGCTTGGACCGCTGTCACCAAGGCACTCCAATCGACCTCGACCGGTCCCTCTTGCGCCGATCTGTGGAAGTGAACCGTATAGGTCGTCGTGTTGCCGTCCCGATGCACGACGACCGGGAATGCGAGGTAGTCGGCATCCAGCGGCATCACTACGCCCATGACATTAGCTGGTTGATCACGCACATACACCGTATCGGTTGCCGTTCTCTTCGTCGCCGTAACGCCAACCAGCGACGTATCAGACGGCACGTTCAAGCGGTACTCATAGCGGTAGGGATTGAAATACAGCGGTATCGCGGCCCCGTCGACGGTTGCCGTCAAATTGCCGAGCCACGCCGCAAGCGACGGCGCTCCCTCACCTTCGTTCAACTGCCACACGTCCGTGAAATTCCATCCGGCGGAGGTGTAGTGCGACTTCTCGCCCAGTTGCGTCTCGTTCAGCCCCGTCGCAACGCTAGTCGAGGTCCCTGATATGAACGCTGCCAGAGCACCGCTTCCCGTATGCCAGAACGAAGCGTTCACCGTGCCATCAGCCATTCCGATCAGTCCGCCTCCGCTGCCCGAAGGGAACGCTGCGTCAGCATACGAGCGGGATATTGTCGCAGCGGAGTCATGCGATCCGACAAGCCCTCCCAGGTTATTCTTCCCCGCCACAGTGGTCCTCGCATAGGAATCCTCGATAATACCCGCGTTGCTCGAGCCGACCAGTCCTCCGATTCTGAAGCCTGTTCCGGCAATGCCGACATGGCCTTCCGCGTATCCGTACCGTACAGTGCCGTAGTTCCCGCCGACCAATCCCCCGACGGTCGTTCCGGCTCCTTTCACGACAGCTGTAGCTGACAGGTAAACATTCCACTCCACGATGCCGTTCTGGTTGTTCGTGCCTGCCAACCCGCCGGTGGTGCCCGTGCTGGCGGAAGTGCCGGTTACGCTCGTATTCCATACGCGATTCCTGAGAAGGTTGCCGTTGTTGGTGCCGACCAGTCCCCCGTTGTCCTGAAAACCGACAACGGCCCCCCCGATAACCTGGCTCTCTGCAATCGTACCCGAATTGCCGCCCGCGACCGATCCCGTGAACGCGTCGCCGGTTACTGTGCTGTCAATGACTGTGATTTGGGACAACGTCCCTTCATTCCTGCCAACCAGCACCGCGCTGTAGTACCCATTCGAATTCGTGATTTCTGCACCGGCAAGCGTCAGGTCGGTAATGACCCCCGTACTGGAGTTATGTCCGAATAACGCCACATACGTCGAATCCATCACGACGCGCAGCCCTGAGATCGTATAGCCTTGTCCGTTGAACACACCGCTGAATTGCAGCCAAGAGCCGTTCGACCAGCCGATCGGCGTCCAGCCCGACGCATAGGCGGAAGTGCTGAGATCAATATCCGCGGCCAGCGCATAATGCTTGTTCAATCCGTTCCGCACTTCATTCAACTGGTCAGCCGTCGTGATGATATAGGGATCGTCCGACGTACCTGTCCCGCCATCGAAGGCCACGCTGGCGGTTGCCTTCGCTGCAGGCGGCACCGCAACCGCCGCTAATGCCACTAGCACCGCCAGCATGATCATCGTTGTCTTGCTCAGCATTTTCACTTCGATTTCCCCCTGACATCATTCCTACATTTGCCTATTTATTTCGACTAAAACTTAGAAAACCCTGCCATTTTTTCGACATTTCCTGTACAGATCCCCCTTACTCGCTCCATGGCTGCCTCACCTCCATACGAAAAAAACCGCCAAGGCAGCAATTTGCCCTAGCGGTCTCTCACGTTCTACTATATGCTTCGCTCTAATCCCAATTCAGCTTCACTTCGCTGCCCGTGCGCGACGATTCGTAGATCGCGCTCAGGATGCGATTGTTTACGTAACCCGACAGCGCCGGCGAGATCGGCTCCTTGCCTTCACGCAGGCATGCGATAAAATGCTTGCTCAGCAAGATGCGGTCTTCTTCCCCATCCAGCGGATCGAGATCTTTCTCGACGACGTCGTCTCCCTCATGCGTCACGATCGAGCCCTTGTTCCCGACGATCGCGCCGCCTGCTTCGGTCCCCATCAGGTGCACGAACGGCTCCTGCGTGAAGCCGGCCGCATGCGCCGCCCAGCTGACCTCGAGCGACAGCGTCGAACCGTCATCCATCTTGATGAGCGCCGTGGCCAGATCCTCGACATCATAGTAGCCGTCCCAATTCGGCGTGCCCCAGGAGCCGATGCCCGTGCGGCGCGGTCCGAATTCCGCATATGTCGTCCCGTATACCGATACCGGCTTCGGGTTGCCCATCAGGTACAGCGTCATGTCGAGCATATGGACACCGATATCGATTAGCGGCCCGCCGCCGGACTCATCCATGCGCGTGAACCACGTGCCCCAGCCCGGGATGCCCTTCTTGCGGAACCAGCCGGTCTTCGCATTGTAGATGCGCCCCAGCTTGCCCTCTTCCACCTGCTGCTTCAGCGCGCGCGCGACGCCGCTCCACCGCATCTGGTGCGCCATCATTAGGATTTTGCCCGATTGCTGCTTCGCTTCCAAGATGGACTTCGCCGCTTCGGCGCTGATCGCCATCGGCTTCTCGAGCAGCACGTGCTTGCCCTTCTGCAGCGCTTCGATCGCCAGCGGCGCATGATATTTATTCGGAACGCCGATCACGACGGCATCGACGCTCGCGTCGTCGAACATTTCTTGCGGATTCGCATACACCTTCGCCAGGCCATGCTCCTGTGCGCGCTGCTCGGCTAGCGGCAGGTACGCATCGGTAACGCCCGCAATTTCCACGTCATCCAGCTTGCCAAAAACGTTCAAGTGCACGTTGCCGATATTGCCCGCGCCGACAACGCCAATTCGAATCTTCGCAGTCATAGTTGGCCGTTGGCTCCTCTCCAGAATAAGAATGAATCCCATATTCCGCTTAAGTATACGCGCACATGCACGGCAATCTCTATGCTCGCGTTTGGCGTCGTTGTGTCCACTTTTGGCTTATTGGCCGTTGATCTTCCAGGTCTCGCCATGCATCAAGAGCAGCAGTCTCTCCCGCGGGATGCCCAGCGCAAGCCTTCCTGCCTCCAGCCGGTCAAGCGCTTCGCGCGGCGTGTCGTCAGCCAGCTTGAACGCACCGTAATGCATCGGCACGAACCAGCTCGCTTCCGTATCCAGATATGCCTGCAGCGCCTCCTCGGGCGAGACATGCTGGGGACCCATGAACCATTCCGGCTCGTACGCGCCGATCGGCATCATCGCGATATCGATAGCGAATCGCTTGCCGATATCGGCGAACCCTCTGAAGTAGCCGCTGTCCCCAGCAAAATAGATCGTCGGCACGCGAGACACAATCGGATGTTCGGCACTCGCGTCTGCTGAGCCAGAAGCTGGTGCTGGCGGCGGCGCGGATGGCTCTGCCTCGGCGGTCGCCGAATCGCTCGCGTCCGCCCCTTCGATGACCCATCCGCCCCAATGCGAACGGTTCATGTCCCACGGCGTTCGGCGCGCCCAATGCTGGGACGGCACGAACGTGAATTTTACGCCGCGCACGACGATCGACTCCCACCACGCGAGCTCGTGCACCCGCATGAACCCTTTTAGCTGGAGCTTCGACTTCAGTCCCGCCGGCACGAGCAGCGTCTTCGCGCCCTGCAGCCTGCGGAGCGACGTGATACTGAGGTGGTCGTAATGGGAATGCGAGACGAGCACGACGTCGATCGGCGGCATATCCTCGATCGGAATGCCCGGGGCTGTCATCCGCTTGTGCAAGCCCAGCTGTTGCGCCCATACGGGGTCGGTCACGATATTAAGCCCGGAGTGCTGCAATAGGAACGTCGAATGCCCGATCCACGTTAACGTCGGTTCGAGCCGATTATGATGAAGGTAAGTCAGGTCAGGCCGCACGCTTGGCACGACGTAAGAGTAATCCTTCTCCCGCAGCTTGCGGGAACGCTCTTGCTGCCATCTTTTGAGGTGGTTGATGGTTTTCTCCGTGTACACATAATCCAGGTTCGAAAACCGGCCTTTCCGCATGCTGTAGCCTCCCGAAAGCGCACGAAGCGAAGTTGATGCTGTCTGCATCTCGACAATGCTGCGCGAACGCAGCTGGCCTTCTCTATAAGATACCAATTCGAGCGTTATCCATGCAATTACCACCAGCTCTCGGTCGTTAAACATTTGGTGAATCCGCTCGAATCGAATAAGATAGGAAGAGAAGAGTTCGTTCGGCGTGGGCCGAACCAAGTGAGGTGGATGACATGAAGTTATTGGGGATTGAACCGACGCCCAGCCCGAATTCCATGAAGCTGAACGTCGACGAGCGGTGGCCTTCCGGACGCAGGAGCACTTATGTGCCTGGACAATCCGAGGACGCACCGGGGCTGTTGCAGAAGCTGCTGGCGATTGACGGGGTCCGAAGCGTGTTCCGAACAGCCGACTTCATCGCGCTGGACCGTAAGCCCGGCGCCGACTGGCAGCGCATCTTGGGCGATGCCCGCGAGTTGTTCGCGGCTGCGGGCGGAGACGCCAGCGGCGATGCCGCAGGGGCGCAAGCCAGCGGGCCGGATGGGGACGCCGCATACGGCGAAGCGCGCGTGCTCGTGCAGTCGTACCGCGGCATTCCGATGCAGGTGCGGGTCCGGGTGAACGACCAAGAGGTCGCGCGGGTTGCGCTGCCGGAGGCGTTCGGGCTGGCCGTACGGGAAGCGGCCGGCGCGACGATGATCATGGAGCGCCAAGTCGACGAGTACGGCATCCGCTACGGCGAGCCGGACGAGATCGCCGCAGAGGCGGCGCAAGAGCTGGCCGCCGCCTATCCCGAGG
>JAEWJS010000054.1 GCA_023386495.1 Bacillota bacterium
CCGATACTCGCGGCATCCGCAGCCTCCGAAGCCCGAGCGGCCGGAGCGGCCCGAACGTCCGGAGCGGTCCGATGCGCAGGGGCAGCAGCGCCAAGGCGGGCATCGCTCCTCGAACAACAAGCCGAACCGCTCGCAGCAGGGCAGAGGCACGGAAGGGCGACCGGAAGGCAGACCGGACCGCGGGCAGCAGGGCAATCGCGAGGATCGCAGAGGCCCGCAGGGCGGAAGAGCGGAAGGACGCCCGAATCGCCCGCAGCAGGGCGGAGGTGGACCCGACGCACAGCGCGGCCGTCAGCAAGGCGAGCGTGCCGAGCGCCCGCAGGGCGGACAGCCCCGTCCGCCGCGCGGCGAGCAGCGACGGGGAGAGCAGCGCCAAGGCGGACCGCGTCCGCAGGGCGGCGTCCAGCAGCGACCACGGACGGATGCGCAGGAGCGGTCGCCGGAGGGCGGCGCACGCGAGCAAGGACGCGCGCAGCAGCAGCGACCGCCGCGCAGTGAGACGCAGCCCGCGCCGGTATCGAGCCGCGAGGAATAGGCGCGGGCATGCGTGTGCGTCGGACAGCCGCATCGTGGGCGGATTTCGCTATCGCTGGTTGCCGGTACGATAATGGCAAGGAATAACAGAAAACCCCTCACACGCTGAAGTGCAGCGGATGAGGGGTTTTTCGCGTTAGCGGGGAATGCTTATTTCGCGGCAGCTTCGTAGCGCTTGCCGACTTCGGCCCAGTTCACGACGTTCCAGAACGCTGCGATATAATCCGGACGCTTGTTCTGATACTTCAAGTAGTAAGCGTGCTCCCATACGTCCAGACCGAGGATCGGCGTGTCGCCTTCCATGATCGGGCTGTCTTGGTTCGGCAGGCTGTATACCTTCAGCTTGCCTTGCGGGGATACCGCGAGGAATGCCCAGCCGGAGCCGAAGCGCGTAGCGCCAGCCTTGGCGAAGTCTTCCTTGAACTTGTCGAAGCCGCCCAACTCGCTGTCGATCGCAGCTGCGAGCGCGCCGCTTGGAGCGCCGCCGGCGTTAGGGCCGATCGTCTCCCAGAAGAGGCTGTGGTTCGCGTGGCCGCCGCCGTTGTTGCGGACTGCCGTACGGATTGCCTCCGGTACGTCGTTCAGGTTCGCGATCAGTTCTTCGATCGACTTGCCTTGCAGCTCAGGAGCGGACTCCAGTGCGGCATTCAGGTTCGTCACGTATGCATTGTGATGACGATCGTGGTGAATCATCATCGTCGTCTCGTCGATGTGCGGTTCCAGAGCGTTGTTCGGGTAAGGCAGTGCTGGCAATTGGTGAGCCATGTGCGAATAACCTCCTATGTATTGTAGTTTTCATGCCCATTATCCCTGATTTTAACTAATAAATCAACACGAATGTTTAGAAAGTCGAATGCGGTCGAAAGGCCTGTCCTGCCGCCCGCTTGAGCCTGTACTAGGATGGCGTATCCGGGATATTTTATACTGTCCGAACAAATATAGCCCCGCACACCTATGAAAACGCTTAAATTTAAGCGTTTTCATTCAAAATCGTGAGTTTTGTCATGATTTTTAAGCTTTTTTTAAGGAATGTGCAGGATTTCGTTAATTCTTGTCGTATTTCTATATTTAGAAATGTACATCCATTGATAGGCGGAGGTTAGCACATGCACGTTCGTTCTTTCCAATTATCTGATTATCGGCCAGTGTCGGAATTGATGGCGTCGGTACTGTCAGAGACTTGCTATGAGGAGACGATGGAAGCCTTCTCGAGGCAATTGAAGTGGGACAGTGAACTGGTATTAGTCGCAGTGCAGGAATCGGAGATCGTCGGCATCATTATCGGAACGATCGACCGGAACCGAGGATATTATTATCGCGTCGCGGTACACCCTGACCACCAACGCATGGGCATCGGCAAGACGTTGATCAACGGGCTGAAGCAGCGCTTCGAGCAGCGGAACGTCACGCATATCATGATTACGGCCGATGAGCACAACGAACCGATCCTATCTTTGTACGAATCGATGGGCTACAGAGCACAAGATTTCTTCCGTTCCATTGGCAAGCTTGCCATTGTAGCAGGATAATCTCCGCGCATCAGACGGAGGATGCAAGCATTGATAGCATATATTGCGCGCCATTGCTTTTGGCTGCAATATATGCTTTTCTATTATTATAACGCGGGGGGCGAATCGATGATGCCAGAGTATCAGCGCTGCGTGATCAAGAGCTTCAAACACAACGGCAGCTTGCACCGGATGTGGCAGCAGTATTGGCTCATCCCGGCTGAGAAGCTGCTGCCCGAGCATGCTGCGGAATCGATGCTGGTGCTGGTCGCCCGCGAGACGAACGTGCAGGAAGCCAGCGGCAAGCGCTGGACAAGCCGGGTGCCGGCCGTTACCTTTTTTATCCCTGGGCAGTGGTACAATATCGTTGCGCTCATGGAGAACGGCGGAATTCGCTATTATTGCAACCTGGCCTCTCCCGTCTATGTGCAGCAAGGCAATGTCCTCACTTACATTGATTACGATCTCGATATTATTCATTACCCGGACGGCTCGATGCATGTGGTCGATCGCGACGAGTATGAAGCGAATAAGCATGCGTATCATTATCCGGCGGATGTGCAGCAGAAGGTCGCGGAAGGCTTGGCCCTGCTGAAGGGTCGCATTCGCGGCAGGGCTGAGCCATTCCGAGCCGATGCCGTCCAGCACTATTATGAAGCATGGATGACAGACATTAGCGGGGTGTGAGATGAATCGACTGCTATCAGAGGAAGAACCGCACCAGCCATCCCTGCAAGAACCCCGTAAGCCGGCAAGACGAGGCGGACCGGAACGTCCGCGTCCGAACTGGCTCACGGAGCTGCTCGATTGGACACGGACGCTTGGCATCGCGCTCGTGCTCGTCGTCCTCGTGAACCTGTTCCTATTTAACCTGTCGAAGGTTGAAGGGCACTCGATGGAACCGACACTTGTACCGCACGAGTGGTTGTTCATCAATAAGATCGGGTATAGGCTCGGGGATCCGCAGCGAGGGGACGTCGTCA
This sequence comes from Bacillota bacterium, assembly GCA_023386495.1. Taxonomy (GTDB): domain Bacteria; phylum Bacillota; class Bacilli; order Paenibacillales; family Paenibacillaceae; genus Paenibacillus_I. The sequence goes on from JAEWJS010000054.1 coordinate 3,026, forward strand.
TCGTGAATGACCCGTCGACGGACGGAGCGAACAGCGGCAAATATCTCGTGAAGCGCATCATCGGCATTCCGGGCGATACGATCGAAATTCGCGGCGGCCAGCTCTACGTGAACGGCACGCTGCAAGTGGAAGCCTATACGGATGCGGCGATCGAGGACGAAGATTACGGTCCTGCGGTCGTCGAGAAAGACCGTTATTTCATCATGGGCGATAACCGGCATGCGGGAGCAAGCAAGGACAGCCGAATGTTCGGCACCGTGCCGAGCAAGCTGATCAAGGGCGAAGCCGAGTTCGTGCTGTGGCCGATCACGAAGTGGAATAAGCTATAGTCTGTTGCTGTTGCATCAGATGGATCGCTGAGCGTCACATGCCAAACTCTGGGGCAATGGGCCATTAGCGAAGCAAATGCGCTGTTAAGGTACATGCATGCGCTATTGTAGGCCCCTATCGCTCATCCTAACCTAATAGTGTATAGAATGCGCTAAATAGCGCATGACGGTTCGCTAATTAGCGAATATAGCCCATAAACGGCATCTAAGTGGGGCGAAGCCCCTTGAATTAGCGCACGGGTATACGTTAACAGCGAAGAAGCTTCGCTATTACACCACCCGACTCTTACAAATCGATAACCAATTCAATCAAGACCGGATGTCAGCGCGGATGCTTGCGTATGGCAACGGTCCTAGGGAGTTGTGGCAGGTTGAAAGACTTAATGGTCTACACGGACGGTGCTTGTTCGGGCAATCCCGGTCCCGGCGGCTGGGGCGCCGTCTTGTTCTATGGCGACAAGCGCAAGGAAATATCGGGCGGCGAGCCGATGTCGACGAATAACCGGATGGAAATTACGGCCGTCATCGAGGCGCTGCGGCTGCTGAAGGAGCCCTGCAGCGTGCAAGTGTACAGCGATTCCGCGTACGTGGTGAATTGCTTCAATCAGAACTGGATCCGGGGCTGGCTGAAGAACGGCTGGCGGAACAGCAAGGGGCAGCCGGTGGAGAACCAAGATCTGTGGAAGGCGCTCTGGGAACTGATGCAGAAGCATAAGGTCACCTACATCAAGGTCAAAGGACATAGCGACAACGAATGGAACAACCGCTGCGACGAGCTCGCGCGCGAAGCGATCAAGCGGCTGACGTAGAGGAAGCGTTACATCGCGATCACTCCAGCTTTCAGCGCCGAGAGGGTTGGATGATGCAGGGAATTGAGGAGCGGAGCTCCACGTTTTCGTGAGAAAACGACATCGGAAGCATATGCTAGGCAGACCTACGTGAGCACCGGAAATTGCCTGCAGAATTCAAGATTCGATGTCGAGTAATCGTCTATGAGTTACATCGCGATCAAAGCTGGAAGGAGGGCATGTTGGGATGGTGACGGAAATTCAGCTGGACGTAGAGGCGCTGAAGGCCGATCTGATCGCGGCACTGCCCTCTCTCGGCATCGATAAGCTCGGTTTCGCGTCCGCTGCGCCGTTCACGTCGCTCAAGCAGACGCTGCTGCGGCATCGCGAGCTCGGCCGCGAGTCGGGCTTCGAGGAGCCCGATCTGGAGAAGCGGACCGAGCCTTCGCTGTTATTCGAGAATCCGCAATCGATTCTCGCGATCGCGATCGCGTACCCTTCGAAGCTGAAGGATGCGCCCAAGTCCGAGCCCGGCCTGCGCAGGGGCATCCTCTCCCGTTCGTCGTGGGGCGAGGATTATCACCACGTGCTCCGCAATCGGCTAGCGCGTCTGGAGGCTTGGCTGCGGGAGCGGGTGCCCGGCCTGCGCGCGGAGAGCATGGTCGATACGGGCGCGCTCGTCGATCGGGCCGTGGCGGAGCGGGCAGGGATCGGCTGGAGCGGCAAAAATTGCGCGATTATCTCCCCGGAGTTCGGCTCGTGGATCTATTTGGGCGAGATGATCACGAACATTCCGTTCGTGCCGGATCAGCCGATCACGGATCAATGCGGCTCCTGCACGAAGTGCATCGATGCCTGTCCGACCGGCGCGCTGGTCGGGCCGGGCGAGCTGAACGCGCAGCGCTGCGTCTCGTTCGTGACGCAGACGAAGGGCTTCGTGTCGGACGAGCTGATGCGCAAGATGGGCAATCGGCTCTACGGCTGCGATACCTGCCAGATTGTGTGCCCGGTGAACAAGGGGCTTAACTGGACGCAGCATACCGAGCTCGAGCCGGATCCCGAGATCGCGAAGCCGCTCCTCGAGCCGCTGCTTACGATCGGCAACCGCGCGTTCAAGGAGCGGTTCGGCAGCAGCGCCGCCGCTTGGCGCGGCAAGAAGCCGATCCAGCGCAACGCGGTCATCGCGCTCGGCAACTTCAAGGATGCGTCCGCTGTTCCCGCGCTCATCGGCGTATTGCGCAGCGATCCGCGTCCGGAGCTGCGGGGGACGGCGGCTTGGTCGCTCGGCCGCATCGGCGGGGCGGAGGCATCCGTTGCGGTGCAGGCAGCGGCAGAGACGGAGCAGGACGCCGATGCGCTCGCGATGATGCGTGGTGCGCTTCAGGCGTTAGCTGAAGCGGAGGTGGAATCGCATGGCGATTAGCATGGATTCGGCGGAGCCATTCCGTTATCGCGAGATGGATTCGCCGATCGGCAAGCTGGTGCTTGTCGGCAAGGGCGACGGGCTGTGCCATATCGAATTCGGCAGCTTTGCCGATCGAAGCGCGGCGCTGCAGGCCTGGGCGGGCAAGCATGGTGCTGGCGGCGCAGCGTGGAGGCATGCCGGGGACGATGCGCTGCTAGTGCGGGCTGCGGAGCAGTTGGAGGAATATTTTCGCGGGACGCGGGAGGCATTCGATGTTCCGCTCGCGCTGCTCGGTACGCCGTTCCAGCGCAGCGTCTGGGAAGAACTGCTGCGCATTCCGCATGGCGAGGTCCGTTCCTACAAGCAGGTAGCCGTCGGCATCGGCAAGCCGCAGGCCATGCGGGCCGTCGGCGGCGCGAACAACCGCAATCCCGTGCCGATCATCGTGCCGTGCCATCGCGTCATCGGGGCGGACGGCTCAATGGTAGGGTACGGCGGCGGCATGGGCATCAAGACCTTCTTGCTCGAGCATGAGAGACAGCGGCAGCCAATTGCGGCTCCGGCTGCGGACGTGCTATGATAGGTCTCGCAACTAGCATATCGAATACGAAAGGTTCAGGTGACTGTACGCATGAGTGCATGGGATATTATCATTCCGATTGTAACGCTGATCGCAGGGTTGGCCGGGGGTTTCTTCATCGGCGTATTCTACTTGCGCAAGCAGCTTGAGAAGATGCAGAGCGACCCCGAGATGCTGCAGAAGATGGCGAAGCAGATGGGCTACAATATGAATAAGCAGCAGATGCAGAAGGCGCAGCAAATGATGAAGTCGGGCAAGTTCAATCCGCGGCGATAAGGATCGAGCTTGACTGGCGAGGAGGTGTCGAGAATGGCAGGCGTTAAGGATTACGTGAACAGCCAAGTAACGGATAATCGGGAACGAATCGAGTACCACGTGAGGGAAATTCTGAAGCTGATCGGCGAGGACGTGGAGCGCGAGGGCCTGCTCGAGACGCCGGCGCGCGTGACGCGCATGTACGAGGAGATTTTCGCCGGGTACGATGTCGATCCGCGCGACGTGCTGGGCGTGACATTCGACGAGCAGCATGAGGAGCTTGTCATCGTGCGCGACATCGTGTACTACAGCCAATGCGAGCACCATATGGCGCCCTTCTTCGGCAAGGTGCATATCGGCTATCTGCCTAGCGGCAAAATCGCGGGACTCAGCAAGCTGGCGCGGCTGGTCGAGGCGGTTACGCGCAAGCTGCAGGTGCAAGAGCGGATTACGAGCCAGATCGCGGACATTATGGAAGAGACGCTGAAACCGCACGGCGTGATGGTCGTCGTCGAAGGCGAGCACCTGTGCATGTGCGCGCGCGGCGTCAAGAAGCCCGGCGCGAAGACGGTCACGTCCGGCGTGCGCGGCGAATTCCGCACGAATCCGGCGCTTCGATCCGAATTCATGTCATTGATCAAGCAGTAACGAGCGAGCTGAAGAGCAAGAACAGATAACCCCTGGCAGGCTTCATCATGAAGCTGCTGGGGGTTTTGCGGTTATGGCGCGTGATGGAAAATGGCGAAATAATGGATTGCAATGCAGGCAATTGGAAACCCTAATGAACTGCTGGCAGTAACAAGTAGCAGCCGGGCTGCATCATTCGAGAAAATACGGAGGTCGTGACGCGCATGTCGAATAAGAAGAGCTACTATGCATTCGAAGATCCGAACGGGACTACAATCGAATTCCAAGCGACTAGCCTGCAGCAAGCGATGGTGATCAAGAAGAAGAAGGCCCAAGAGCTGGGCATTCCCAAAGAGGCATTCGAGCTCACAAGCATCCGCAATAAAGCAACCCAGAACGATAGCGCCTAATGGCTCATCAGTACGGTTGCCAGCGCAGCTGCGAGGCGGCCGCATACCGTTCGGCGACATAAGGCCAATTCACGATGTTCCACCAGTCGCGGATGTAATCGGCCCGCTTGTTCTGATGCTTCAAGTAGTAGGCATGCTCCCACACGTCCAACAGCAGAAGCGGGATCGACTCCCATTGGCTCAAGTTCTGGTGCTTCTCCGCCTGCAGAATTTCGAGCCTGCCGCTGCGCGGACTCCACACGAGCAGCGCCCAGCCGCCGCCTTCGACCTTCTCGGCCGCTTGGCTGAATTGCTGCTTGAACGCGGCGAAGCTCCCGAAGTCGCGCCGGATGGCATCGGCTAACGCGCCTTGCGGCTCGCCGCCCCCTTGCGGAGACATCGCCGGCCAGAAGACGGTGTGCAGGTAGTGCCCGGCACCGTTGAACGCCAGCTCGCGCTCCCAATGCTTGACAAGATCGAAATTGCCTGTGCGGCGGGCGGCCTGGAGCTCCTTCTCGGCCCGATTGAGGCCATCTACATAGCTCTGATGATGCTTGTCGTGATGGATGCGCATCGTGGCTTCGTCGAGATGGGGCTCAAGCGCGTTATACGCATAGGGGAGAGGGGGCAGCGTGTGTCCGCCGATCGGTATGGCAGGCTCTTGCGCGCGAAGCTCGGCATCAGGCTGCCGGGTGTCGGCGGCATGTGGCTGCGGTTCGCCATCGGTTGCGGAAGGCATAGCATCGATGGTGCTGTGGACGTTCAGGGCATTCAGGATCGCAGACTGCTGCCTCGATGACTGCTGCGCATAGCGCAGCATGACAGGAGCGACGGCAGATACTTGAACGGCCGTGCTGCGCTCCAGCATATACTGCAGATGCTGAATGAAGCCCTCCGATTGCGCGCGCGCCGCTTGCAGCAGGGCGTCGAGCTGGGAATCGGACAGCGGGGGATAGCTGCTGTCGAGCTCGCGGCTGCGGCTGGCGAGCCATAGCTCCGCGCACCGCTCCGTCCCTTCGAAGACGGCCTCCCATTCCTGCAGATTGCGCTGCAGCGCCGGCTCGAGCGTCGGCACGAGCTCCCGCAGAATGGCGGCATGTTCCTTCTCTAATCGTTTCCAGCCGCGCACTTCTTCCAACACTCGCAGCGGCATGTAGGGACCGTAACAATCAAGCACGAATCGGACCTCCTCGCATTCACCTCTCGAACGCGTCTGACGGATGCGCATGACAGCGCATCCGTCAGAAACGTTACCTTAAAGATGTATTCGGCGATCAGGTCATCCTATTCGTGCTTTGTAGATGTTGTTCAGGATTGATAGTCGTAAGCATGGACTTGGCTCAGGAAGACGGCTGCCCGCTGCATGTATTCCTTCGGATGGACTTGGAAGAGCAGCTCATGCTTGCCGCCGCCCACGATCCAGGCTTGGGAGAGCGCATGGCGCTGATTGCCTGCAATCTGTTCCGCGATCTGGACAGGAGCTTTGGCATCTTTGGTGCCGTGAATCATATAGATAGGCATATCGTACGCGGTGTTCCGAACGGTTCGAGCGGGTATGTCGCTCATGCGGGTGCCGGTCCAGATCGGCAGCATCCACTCGACCAGCGCAAGAGACGGGTAACGCGGAAGCGACGTTAACTGCGACATGTTATGGTGGAGCGTATCCGCATCCGTGATGAACATGCTGTCGAGGATCATGGCGCTAATATCGTCCGTCAGCAGTGCGGTCTGCAGCGCCGTGCCGGCCCCCATCGAGAACCCCCAGACGATGACCTCGCCGGCGCCCTGACTCTTCGCGTAATCGATGGCTGCGAGCAGCTGCTGCGACTCCTCCACGCCGCCTGTTGCCGGCGTTCGCTTGACCGACGAAGCGTAGCCGTAATCGAACATCAGGACGTTATAGCGAAGACCGTGCAGCAGGTTCGCGAGCTCATACATCGGCACCCAGGTCTCTTCCCGGTTCGCGCCGTAACCGTGGCTGAACACGACGGTTCGCTCCGACGCGGCAGCAGCAGGGATGTACCAGCCGTCGACGTTCGTGCGCCCGCTGGCGCTCGGGAAGGAGACTTCCTCATAATCAAGGCCTTTGGCCAGCTTCGGGTTCGAGATGAGCGGGGCGACATAAGGGTGTGCGAGCGTCCAAGCGATATAGCCATGCACGGCAATGAGGGCGAGCATCACGAGCACGATGAAGGAGGAGAGGAGGGCCACGGCCAGATGTCTCCGCCGCGAGCCGACCGGAAGATGCGGCAGCTGCGCCGGCTCCTGGAGTCCGGACCGGTAGCCGGGAGAGAAGCCCCCGTCCAGGGATTGCGGCGGCGATAGGATTGTCGTGCTCATGGCTGTCCCCCCTTGCTCGTGTAAGCGCTTCAATAATTATTGTATTCTCATCGTATGCCCTATGAACCGGCATGTCAATTCTTGTCGGCGACTTGTTACGGACTTGTAATCTAGCTGTAAAATAAACCGGCAAAGGTGGAAGCGAAGCGCATTATGCGTTATACTGAGTGATATCAAGTTTCATTCTGTGAAACAGGCGGTGAGTGTTGTTGGAAGAGGGGAAATCGAACGTACGCGCCGTGGAACGGGCGCTGGATATACTGTTATGCTTCGTGGAACGGTCGGAGTGGGCGATGACCGAGATCGCCGAGAAGGTTGGGCTGCATAAGAGCACGGTGCACCGCATGTTGGCGACGCTAGAGGATCGCGGCTTCGTCGCGCGCAATCCTGCCACGGACCGCTACCGGCTCGGCATGCGCGTATGGGAGCTGACCGCGCATCTATCGAACAGCGACGATCCGTCGGTCCTGCTGCTCCCGGAGATGGAACTGCTGCGCGATCTGCTCGGGGAGACCGTCAGCCTGTATGTTCGGGACGGCAAGGAGCGGATTCGGATTCAAGCCGTCCAGAGCAACCAGGCGGTCAGGCGAGTGGCCAACGTCGGCGCAAGGCTGCCGCTGTATGTAGGCGCGTCCAGCAAGGTACTGCTTGCCTTCGGAGACGATGCGACGCGCCGTCTGGTCATGGAGGACGAGGGATGGCCGGCCTCGATGAATCGCGCTTCGTATGTCGCGATGCTGGAAGGGATTCGTACGGCAGGCTATGCGACGAGTATCGAGGAGCGGGAGGCAGGCGCCGCAGCCGTGTCCGCGCCGATCTTCAATCGCTCGGGCAAACTGGCGGCCGCGCTATCCGTCTCGGGACCGTCAGGCCGGCTGACGGAGGAGATGATGCGGGCGCACGCACCGACGATCATCGAAGCGGCCAAGCGAATGGGCATGATGCTGGTGAAGTAGCAGGGTGAGGCGCTGACCTGCAGGCGTCTCTTCTCCATTAGCGAAGCAATTGCGCTGATAAGGTATCACCATGCGCTATTCTCGCGAGAATCCCCATGTATAGCAGGAAGAGCGAAGAAAATGCGCTAAATAGCGAACATGTGTTCGCTATTTAGCGCATTCGTGCATGTATTGTGGCAAGTTCGTGTAGATTGCCAACAATTAACGCACCACACTGCCCTTATTAACGAAAATGCTTCGCTATTGCGCAAACGTTGGGCCCTTGGGTGCAGTAGAGTGAGAGGTGGAAGGTCGGTGCGGCTTTCAAGGCCAATCTCAGCGAGCGAATCGTTGCGTGACGTTCAAACACTAGTACCCGCACC